>NZ_JBSHKH010000242.1:0-5416 GCF_053643595.1 Streptomyces sp. NPDC055506
GTGCCGGTCATGCGCAGGCGCAGGACGTCGTGGTGGTCGGTCAGGGCCTGGAGCCCGGCACAGATCCCGGCCAGGCCCAGCCCGTCCGGCACAGGCACCGCCATCGACTGGTTGAACCCCTCCACCGGCCCCGGAACCTCAGCCAGCCACCGCATCACCGGCGTCGGGACCACCTCACCGACACCCTCACCATCACCAACCACACCACCAGCAGCCGACACACCCGCCACCACAGCCAGCGCCGCCACCGTCTGATGCTCGAACACCAGACGCGGACTGAGCTCCACCCCCGCACTCCGCGCCCGCGACACCAACTGAATCGAGGAAATGCTGTCCCCGCCCAACGCGAAGAAACTGTCATCAATACCGACCTCCGCCAGCCCCAGCACCTGAGCGAACAGCCCGCACAACACCTCCTCCCGCCCCGTACGCGGCCCCCGCCCGGACACCAACCCCGACACATCCGGCACCGGCAACGCCCCACGGTCCAGCTTCCCGTTCACCGTCAACGGCAGACCATCCAGCACCACCACAACCGACGGCACCATGTACTGCGGCAACCGCCCCCGCAGGCTTTCGCGCACCGCAACAACATCCAACCCACCCGCAGCCACATCCGTGTCCGCAACGACATAACCCACCAGCCGCTTATCACCCGGCCGGTCCTCCCGCACCACCACCACCGCCTGAGCCACACCGGGATCCAAAAGCAGCGCAGCCTCAACCTCCCCGGTCTCGATCCGGAAACCACGGACCTTGACCTGATCATCCGCACGCCCGACGAACTCCAGCTGCCCGTCCCCACCCCACCGCACCAAGTCACCCGTGCGATACAACCGCCCACCCGCCGCACCGAACGGATCCGCCACAAACCGCCCCGCCGTCAGACCCGCACGATTCAGATACCCCCGCGCCAGACCCGCACCACTCACATACAACTCACCCACCACACCCGGAGCCACCAACCGCAACCCCCCATCCAGCACATACACCCGCGTATTCCACACCGGCCGACCAATCGGCGGAACCACCCCACCCACCAACACATCACTCAACGTCACATACACCGTCGTCTCGGTCGGCCCATACGCGTTGAACAACCGCCGGCCCGCCGACCACCGCGCCACCACATCCGCCGCACACGGCTCACCGCCCAACACCAGAACACGCAGACTCGGCACGTCAGAGGGGTCCACACCAGCCAACACACTCGGCACAAGCCAGGCATGAGTGACGGAATGCTCCTGTACGAGGCTCCCCAGACGGCCCGCCACATCCACACGCGAACCGGTATCCGGCACCACCAGCCCCGCACCCGACACCAACGCCACCATCAGCTCGCACACCGCCGCATCAAAACTCGGCGAAGCGAACTGCAGCACCCGACTGCCCACACCCACACCGAACCGGTCGGCCTCCAGCACGGTCAAACTGGCCAGCCCGGTGTGTGTGACGCTCACACCCTTCGGCCGACCCGTCGACCCCGACGTGTAAATCACATACGCCAGACCTGTCAGCAGCAGGGCTCCGCTCCGGTCCTGATCGGTGAGGTCCACCTCCGCCATGGATTCCGCCGCGGCCATCACGGCAGGATCGTCCACACACAGCACACGCCCGGCGTCCCACGCCGGCAGCCTCGACGCCACCTCACCCGTCGTCAGCACACACACCGGCTCCGCGTCCTCAAGCATGAACGCGACCCGCTCACCCGGATAATCGGTGTCGATCGGCAGATAGGCACCGCCGGCCTTCAGCACCGCCAGCACCGCCACCACCATGTCCACCGACCGCGGCAACGCCAGACCCACCAGACGCTCCGGACCCACACCCCGCTTCACCAACACCCGCGCCAGCCGGTTCGCCCGCGCATTCAACTCCCCATAACTCACACGGGCATCACCACAGATGACCGCCACCGCATCCGGCGTCCGCGCCACCTGAGCCTCGAACAACTCCGACGCCGTACCAACCGGCACCGCACGAGCCGTGTCATTGAACTCGCCCAGCAACCGCTCCCGCTCACCGGCAACCAGCACATCGACCACAGCAACCCGCTGAGCCGGATCGGCGACCATCGCTTCGGCCAGTCGGCACAACCGGTCCAGCATCTGCCGTGCAGAAGCGTCGTCGAACAGATCGGTATCGTGCCCGAGCCGAAGACGCATCTTCTTTCCCGGCAGCAGACAGAGGCCCAGCGGATAGTGCGGAATGCCGTATTCATCGGCACTGGTAATCGAGAGATCCGTGCGGTCGTAAATACTGTCGGCATTGGACGGGTAGTTCTCGAACACGTAGAGGGTGTCGAAGAGTTCACCCTGCCCGGCCGCACGCTGGATGTCGGTCAGGCCCAGGTATTGGTGGTCGCTGAGGCGGGCCTGCTCCTCCTGCACCCGGCCCATCAACTCGGTCAGCGACTGCGACGCATCGAGCCGGACACGCACCGGAACCGTGTTGATCAGCAGACCGACCATCTGCTCGATACCGGGAATCTCCGCAGGCCGCCCCGACACCGTCATACCGAAGACGACATCGTCCTTGCCCGTCAGCCGGGCCAGCAACAACGCCCACGCCGTCTGCAGCACCGTGTTCACCGTCAGCCCATGCCGACGAGCCAACTCCGTAACACCAGCGCTGAGTCCGGCACTCAACTCGACCGTGGTCAACTGGTGAGCGCGCGCTTGTGGCCGGTGCCCGGCAGGAGCGATCCGGGTCGGCTCCACCCCGGCCAGCGTCTCGCGCCACACCGCTTCAGTAACCGTATTGTCCTGTTTCGCGAGCCAGGCCAGGTGCCTGCGGTAGGGCACCGGCAGGGGCAGCCGGCCACCGTTCCCACCCCGCGCGTAGAGGTCGAACAGTTCCCGCAGCACCAAGGGCAGCGACCAGCCGTCCAGCAGAACGTGATGAGTCGTGATCACGAGCTTGTGCCGGTCAGCGGCAAGCCGCACGACCACGAAACGCATGAGCGGCGCGCTCGCTATGTCGAATTGGACAAACTGCTCCTCTTCCAGCAGCTGCGCCACCCGCTCGCGCTGATCGACCTCCGTGTGGTCGATCAGATCGAGCTCACGCCACGGCACGGTCACCGAGCCTGCGATCACCTGCACCAACTCACCGCCGCTGCCCTGGCGGAAGGACGCCCTCAGGCTGGCGTGCCGGTCGATCAGTGTCTCGGCTGACCGCCGCAGTACCTCCACATCCAGCGCACCAGCCAGATCCACGACCTGCTGGGTGTTGTAGACGTCAGCGGTGTCCTCGTCGAACAGCGTGTGGAACAACAGCCCTTCCTGCAACGGCGACAGCGGCAGCACATCCTCGACCACCACGTTCTCGGCCGCCCACTCATCGAGCTGCACCTGGTCGGCGCCCACCAGGAAGGGTTCGTTCACCGCCCCGTCCGCCGTGGTCAAGTCATCGGCGAGGGCCGCCAGCGCCATGACGGTCTGGTGCTCGAACACCAGCCGCGAGCTCAGTTCCAGCCCCGCCTCGCGGGCGCGCGACACCAACTGGATGGAGGAGATACTGTCCCCGCCCAGGGCGAAAAAGCTGTCATCGATTCCCACCCGCGGCAGGCCGAGGACCTGTGCGAACAGTCCACACAGCAGTTCCTCCCGGCTGTTGCGTGGTCCCCGTTCCGACACAAGGCCCGCGAGATCAGGTGCCGGGAGCGCCGCACGGTCGAGCTTGCCGTTCGCTGTCAGCGGCAAGCTGTCCACGGTCACCAGTACCGACGGCACCAGGTACTCCGGCAACCGTCCGCGCAAGTGCTCACGCAGGTCAGCCAGCAGCTGTCCGGTCGTACGGAATCCCAGCGGGTCGTTCACCAGGTCCTGCAGTCGTCCGCCGACGCCGTGCGGACGATATACGTCCGTGTACACGGTGGTACCCCCGTGCGTCGCGGCGCCCGATGGCTTCGACTCGCGCGTGACGTCCTCCGGCCCGGCCTGGGGAAGGATCACCGCGTCGAAAGCGTCCGCGCCGTGCCGGGACCAAGTCGTCAGAACGCGGCAACCATGTCGCGCGCACCAGTCGTGCAACGCTTCGGGATCCACTCGTGCCGGCTCTTCGGCCTGGCCGAACTCGTCGATCTCGCCTGTCTGGGGCGCGCCTTCGTACCCAGCCCTGCGCTCCGCACCGTCCAGGAGCAATTGAGTCCGCTGCGGTGACGCCCCCTCGGCCAGAGCACGCTCGGCGGTGGCCTCGGCTGCCAGGCGGCGGTTCGTGATACCGGTCAGCCTTATCGGCCCGGTCCCCGGGGACTGTCCGGACGGGTCAGCTTGCTCCAACAGCCCGGCCAGCGTACGGAACAAAGCCTCCGGGGTGTCCAGTTCGCCCTCGCCCCAGACCAGTTCGGGGATGTCCTCGAGGGATACCACGTCCTCGCAAGCCGACACGGCATCCCCGGTCGTCCGCGTCTTGTGCAGTGCCACTTCGTAGCGGTGCCTGGTCAGCTCGTTGTGATCAGCTCCCCGCTTCAGGCGGATATCGACCGCTACGACGTCGGAGCGGCCCTCGGCCCACACGGCGAAGAAGTCCGGTTCTATGACCAGTTCCTTCTCCATCGCCATGGACTGTTCAACGGCCGCGCGGAGCTGAGCGTTGTCCGCGGCAGCCGCGGCGGAACCGGTTCGGATCGCGGTGTGGAAGGCCCGCAAGGATGCCCGATTGCGGACGTCACCGATGAAGATCCGGCCACCGGGGGCCAACACGTTGAGCGCGCCGTCGAGGACCTCGGCGAGGTAGTCGGCATCAGGGAAGTACTGCACGATGGAGTTCAGCACCACGGTGTCGAACCGGCCGGTGGGCAGCCCCTCGAAGTCGACAGCGGG
Organism: Streptomyces sp. NPDC055506; assembly: GCF_053643595.1. NCBI lineage: Bacteria > Bacillati > Actinomycetota > Actinomycetes > Kitasatosporales > Streptomycetaceae > Streptomyces > Streptomyces sp. NPDC055506. The sequence continues at coordinate 4,827 of NZ_JBSHKH010000242.1, forward strand.
CTGACAGCGCAACGTGACCCTGTCGCCGTAGCCGGCCGCGTTGACCTGGTCGGTGAGTCGGTGGATCGCCGACGCGGAGAAGTCCGTGGCCCAGTATTCCTCCACGTGCGGCACCAGCGGTCCGAGCAGGAGGCCGGAACCGACGCCGATCTCCAGCACCCGGCGTGGCGCGGCCTCGGTGATCCTTGCGACGGCGGCGTCCCGCCAGGCACGCATCTCGCGCAGGGGGATCGGTGCACCGTCGTAGGAATTGTTCCATCTGACGAAGTCCTCGCCGAGTCCGGCTTTCCCCGCTTCTTCTCCGGAGTAGACGGAGTCGTACATCTTGCGCCATTCACCCACCTGCTCGGCTGCGGCGCCCGCGACGGTGTCGGGATCGGCAGCGATGCCGACGGGTACGACGTAGCCGACGAGGCGCTTGTCGCCGGGGCGGTCCTCCCGGACCGTCACCACCGCCTGGCCCACACCGGGGTGTTCGGCCAGGACTGTTTCGATCTCCCCGGTCTCGATCCGGAAACCACGGACCTTGACCTGATCATCCGCACGCCCGACGAACTCCAGCTGCCCGTCCGCACCCCACCGCACCAGGT
>NZ_JBSHKH010000243.1:0-4908 GCF_053643595.1 Streptomyces sp. NPDC055506
TCGTACGACCCGGGGACCCTCACAGCCCTGGCAGGAGCGACTCGTTGCGGCGCGTCAGCGCTCGACCTCACCCTTGATGAACTTCTCGACGTTCTCGCGGGCCTCGTCGTCGAAGTACTGCACGGGCGGGGACTTCATGAAGTAGCTCGACGCGGAGAGCACGGGGCCGCCGACGCCGCGGTCCTTGGCGATCTTCGCGGCGCGCACGGCGTCGATGATGACACCGGCGGAGTTCGGGGAGTCCCAGACCTCCAGCTTGTACTCCAGGTTCAGCGGGACGTCACCGAAGGCGCGGCCCTCGAGGCGGACATAGGCCCACTTGCGGTCGTCCAGCCAGGCGACGTAGTCGGACGGGCCGATGTGGACGTTGCCCTCGCCCAGTTCGCGGTCGCGGATCTGGGAGGTGACGGCCTGCGTCTTGGAGATCTTCTTCGACTCGAGGCGGTCGCGCTCGAGCATGTTCTTGAAGTCCATGTTGCCGCCGACGTTCAGCTGCATCGTGCGGTCCAGGATGACGCCCCGGTCCTCGAACAGCTTCGCCATGACGCGGTGCGTGATGGTGGCGCCGACCTGGGACTTGATGTCGTCGCCGACGATCGGGACGCCCGCCTCGGTGAACTTGTCCGCCCACTCCTTGGTGCCGGCGATGAAGACCGGAAGGGCGTTGACGAAGGCGACCTTGGCGTCGATGGCGCACTGGGCGTAGAACTTCGCCGCGTCCTCGGAGCCGACGGGCAGGTAGCAGACGAGGACGTCGATCTGCTTGTCCTTGAGGACCTGGACGACGTCGACCGGCTCCTCGGCGGACTCCTCGATCGTCTCGCGGTAGTACCGGCCCAGGCCGTCGAGGGTGTGGCCGCGCTGGACCGTCACGCCGGTGCTGGGCACGTCGCAGATCTTGATGGTGTTGTTCTCGGAGGCGCCGATGGCGTCCGCGAGGTCGAGACCGACCTTCTTGGCGTCCACGTCGAACGCGGCGACGAACTCGACGTCGCGGACGTGGTAGTCGCCGAACTGGACGTGCATCAGGCCCGGCACCTTGGACGCCGGGTCGGCGTCCTTGTAGTACTCGACTCCCTGTACCAGCGATGCGGCGCAGTTGCCCACGCCGACGATGGCTACGCGAACCGAACCCATTCCGGTTGCTCCCTGTGTGTATGAGTGAGGCCCTTGAGGGGGCTTCACGTGGCGGTGTCGTCGGGCGTATCCGGACGGGGGTCGTCCCCCGGCCGGGGCAGGCCGCCCGACGCTCCAGATGTGGTGTCACGCGAAGCGGGCTCCCCGGAGGAGGAACCGTTGAGGTCCCGCCCCGCCCGCTCGCTCTCGATGAGCTCGTTCAGCCAGCGCACCTCGCGCTCCACGGACTCCATCCCGTGGCGCTGAAGCTCAAGCGTGTAGTCGTCGAGCCGTTCCCGGGTCCGGGCCAGGGAGACGCGCATCTTCTCGAGGCGCTCCTCCAGCCGGCTGCGGCGGCCTTCCAGCACGCGCATGCGCACATCGCGTGAGGTTTGCCCGAAGAAAGCGAAACGGGCGGCGAAGTGCTCGTCCTCGTACGCGTCGGGCCCGGTCTGCGAGAGCAGCTGTTCGAAGTGCTCCTTGCCCTCCGCCGTCAACCGGTAGACGATCTTGGCGCGCCGCCCCGTGAGGGGAGCGGCGAGGGCGTCCTCGGTGGTGTTCCCCGGCTCCTCGATCAACCAGCCGTTGGCGACCAGCGTCTTGAGGCAGGGATACAGCGTCCCGTAGCTGAACGCACGGAACACACCCAGTGATGTGTTGAGTCGTTTGCGGAGCTCATAGCCGTGCATCGGAGATTCGCGGAGCAGGCCGAGTACGGCGAACTCGAGGATCCCGGAACGCCGGCTCATCGTCGCCTCCTCTCTCCCGCGGTACCCATGTCTCGGTCCGATGTGTCGGGCTGATGTATCGACTCGATACATCACGACGATAGAACGGCCTTGCGGATGCGACAAGAGGGGGTGTGGTGAACGGGGTCACATCACCGATTCGTCAGACGCGAGTTGCCTGATTTGAGGTGAACTTCGGTCCTCGGCAGGTTTTGGCGGTGCGTAGTCTGTGCGCCATGCACATCACCGGGAACCGTGGGACGCGTGAGCGCGTCCTCGTCTTCGGTGTAGTACGGGTGCATGCGGGACCGATGAATGCGGAGCCGACCGCATCCGTACTTCGGGGGGACCGGAAACAAGCTGCCGTTTCCAGGCGCGCAGGGGTGCGCCTGCCCGAGGAGTAGTCGTTCGATGAGCGAGCACCGTCGCAAACCGCCGCAGCCGCAGGGAGGCGGACGTGCCGCGACCCGACGCGGCCAGTCCGGCTCGTCCTCCGGCCGCCGCGCGGCACCGCGAGGCGCCACCGGGTCTCCGTCCGACTCCTATGGGTCGGACTCCTACGACTCGGGGGGTGAGGAGCGCCAGTACGGCGGCCGTGCAGAGGCCCGGCGTGCGGCGCAGAGAAGTGGAGGCGGCCGCCGCAGAGCGGCCGAGCCGACACGTGGCGGCCGGCGCGCCGCTCCCGGCGGGCCGAGCAGGTCCGGGGGCAAGCCGGTCATGTACGACAAGAAGCGTCTGATCGACTATCCGCGGGCCGGCAAGTACGGCTGGCGCCGCTGGATGCCGTCCTGGAGGCTCGTCTCCGGCCTGTGCATCGGCTTCATCGGAAGCCTGGTGGCCGTGGCGGGCATCGGGTACGCCATGGTGGGCGTCCCCAATGAGGAGAACGCTGCCGCCCTGTCGCAGAACAACGTCTACTACTGGGCCAACGGCCAGCAGATGATCGCGACCGGCAGTGGCCAGAACCGGCAGAACGTCACGATCGACAAGATCCCGAAGGCCATGCAGCAGGCGGTGATCTCGGCCGAGAACAAGAGCTTCTACCAGGACTCGGGCGTCGACCCCATGGGTATCGCACGGGCTCTGGCGAACATGGCCCGGGGCGGCGACACGCAGGGTGGTTCGACGATCACCCAGCAGTTCGTCAAGAACACCTACCTGAGCCAGGACCAGACGGTCACCCGTAAGTTCAAGGAGATGTTCATCTCGATCAAGGTGGGCACCAAGCTCACCAAGGACGAGATCCTCCAGGGGTACCTCAACACCTCGTACTACGGCCGCGGCGCCTACGGCATCCAGGCCGCCGCCCAGACGTACTACGGCAAGGACGCGGTCGATCTCAAGCCGAGCGAGTGCGCCTTCCTCGCCGCGCTGCTCAAGGGTCCGACGTACTACGACCCCGCGGGTAACGACAGCCTCGATCCAACGGCGACCGCCAAGGCCAACGAGAAGCGTTCCAAGGACCGCTGGGGCTGGATTCTCCAGCAGATGCACAACGACAAGAAGCTCACGGACGCCCAGTACCAGACGGCGATCAGCAAGTACCCCATGCCCGATGACCGCAAGGCGGCCAAGGGCATGAGCGGCCAGATCGGCTACCTGGCGGACACGGCCAAGAAGTACGTCCTGAACCACTCCAACATCACGGAGAAGCAGTTCGATCAGGGCGGGTACCAGATCAAGACGACCTTCGAGAAGTCCAAGGTCGAGGCGCTGACCAAGGCGGTCAAGAAGGTCGAGAAGGAGAAACTCGACCCGGACAAGCGTGAGCTGGACAAGCACGTCCAGTTCGGTGCGGCGTCGGTGAAGCCCAAGGACGGCGCGATCGTCGCGCTCTACGGTGGCGCGGGGTACGAGAACGGCCACTTCAACAACAACGCGGACACCTCGGGTGTCCCCGTCGGTTCGACGTGGAAGCCGTTCGTGCTCGCCGCCGCCATGGAGCACGGCACCTACCGGAGCGACGGCCCTCTCTCGCCGCTCAGCAAGTACAACGGCAACGACCATCTCAAGATCAGGAACAACGACGGCTCCTACGTCATGAAGAAGGACAACACGCCCTTCTTCCAGGAGAACGAGAGCGATCGCCCGTGGGGTTACATCTCCCTGCGCAAGGCGATGGAACAGTCCGTCAACACCCCGTTCGTGCAGCTCGGCATGGACGTCGGGATGAAGAACGTGGCCGACCTGGCCGAGAAGGCCGGCATCCTGGACAGCAGCTTCGCCGGCCTCAACGCGTCGTTCGCGCTCGGTACGTCGACGCCCAGCGCGATCCGCATGGCCGACTCCTACGCGACGTTCGCCGCCGCCGGTAAGCAGGCCGCTCCGTACTCGGTGACGAGCGTCAAGTTCAACGGGGAGGAGACTCCCGGCTTCGAGAAGCCGAGGATCACGCAGGCGATGCCCGAGAACGTGGCGAACAACGTCACGAACGTCCTGGAGAACGTCATCCAGAACGGTACGGGTAAGAATGCGCTGTCCCTGGGCCGTACGGCGGCCGGCAAGACCGGTACGACGGACGAGAACAAGTCGGCCTGGTTCGTCGGCTACACCCAGCAGCTCTCGACCTCGGTCGCGATGTTCCGTGAGGACCCCAAGAGCGCCAAGCTGCTCTCCATGAACGGCACGGCGGGCGAGGTGTCCATCCACGGTGGTGACGTCCCCACGCTGGTGTGGACCGAGTACATGAAGGCCGCGCTGAAGGGCAAGCCCGATCTCGGCTTCCCGGAGCCCGAGAAGATCGGCGACATCCAGGACGCGGTGGGCGCTCCGACGCCGACGCCGACTCCCAGTGTGGACCCCAGCGAGACCGTGACCGAGTCCCCGAGCTCCACGCCCAGCGAGACGCCGTCGCTTCCGTCGCCTTCGCCCTCCGACACCTGCGGCTTCTTCGGCTGCGATGAGGAAAACGGCGGTACGGAGAACGGCGGCACAGGCGGAGAGCCGAGCACCTCACCCTCGCCGACAGATACGAGCGAGAACGGCGGCAACAGCAGAGGAAACGGCAACGGAGGCATCTTCGGAGGCCCCGAGGGATAGCCGACTGAACGCCCGGCTTGGGTGT
>NZ_JBSHKH010000244.1:0-4531 GCF_053643595.1 Streptomyces sp. NPDC055506
TACGTAGCCGATGACCTCGTCCCCCACCGCGAACTCCGGTGCCGCCGCGCCCGGTTGGACCACCACGCCGGAGACGTCCCAGCCGGGGATCACGGGGAAGGCGGTGTCCAGGAGCGGGGCGAGCAGGCCGGAGCGGCAGGCCAGGTCGACCGGGTTGACGGCGGAGCCTGCTGCTGGGAGGGCGCCTGCTGGGCCCAGCCGGGGTTCGCGCCCTGCGCCGCGTACGGCTGCTGCTGGGGCTGGGCCTGCGGCGTGGCGACGGAGGCCGCGGCGCCGGAGAGACTCAGCCGCGGTCCGTCGGTGGCGTTGCCCAGGTTCACCGCCGAGCCCGGGCCGAGTTCCATGTGGTGGATCCGCTGACCCTGCACGAACGTGCCGTTGGTGCTGCCATGGTCCTCGATGACCCAACTGCGGCCGTTGAAGCTGACCGTGGCGTGACGCCAGGAGACCCTGGCGTCGTCGAAGACGACGTCCCCCTGCGGATCACGTCCGAGGGTGTATGCCCTGGACGGATCGAGCGTCCAGGTACGTCCGTTTGATTCCAGTACGAGTTCCGGCACTCCATGCCCCACTGAGTTGTCCCCCGAGTTACCCCCGACATGGGGAGTCTAGGGATGTCGAACATCGGGGGGAACTATTTCAGTAGCGGCCCCCTGACCGAAAGTCGGGCCTTGTGAAAACCGCGTACGGACGCTTCGGCCGATTCCGTTGACGGGGTTGAAACCGGGCCGGAGAGTGGTATTTCGTCGCGAGGGGGACATGCGCGGTGTTCCCGCCGCGTAGCGGATCGGGGGGTCTGCCATGGGTGCCGGTGCAGGTGTCGAGAAGGCGAGTGACGGCACGCGGGTGCCGTGGGGGGACGTGCTGATGTCCGCCGTCGCCGCCGTGAGCTGGGCGTTGATCGGGATGGCGGGCACGGCGGCGCTGGGGCTGCGGCTGCTGGAGGCGGACACGGCGGGCTCGTTGGGGCCGATGACCGCGGCGGTGGTGGCCCTTGGGGCGGGTGGTTCGGTCACGCCGTCCGGCGATGTGTCGGTGTTCGGTCTCACGGGCGCGGAGGCGGACACGGCCATCGAGATCACGCCACTGGGGGTGAGCCTGGTCGGGGCGCTGCTGCTGTCGTACTTCTTCCTGCGGTCCTTGCGGGCGGCGGGAGTTGTGATCTCACCGGCCGAACTCCTCGCGCGTGCCGGTGCGGTGGTCGCGTTGTTCGTGGCGATGCTGGGCGGGCTGGCCTGGGCGGGGCACGACGTCATCACGATCGACGGCGGCTCGCTGGGGCTGGACGACCTGACCGGCGGGGGCGGGAGCGGAGGCGGCGGCCTGGACATCCCCGGGCTCGGGGACGTCGGGGACATCGGCGGGCTGTTGCCGGACCGGATCGGCGATCTGGTCGACGCGCGGGCGGCGGTCGGTTTCAGCGTCGACACCGTGCCCACGCTGTTCGGCGGGCTCGGATGGTCGGCCGGGATCCTCCTCGTCGCCCTGCTGGCCTCGCGCCGCACACCGCTGCCCCGGGGGTGGGAGGCCGTGCACCGGGTCGTACGGCCGGCCGTTTCCGCGGTGGTGACCGTGCTGCTGGTGGCCGTGGCGGCGGGGTTCGCCGCGGCGGCGTACGCGGCGACTGGTGACGACCGTCCCGAGCGCATCGCCGGCGCGGCGCTGCTCGGCGCGCCGAACGGGGTGTGGCTGGGCGTGCCGATCGGCCTGTTCGTGCCGTGGGACGGCCGGGCTACGGGGGAACTGACCCGTTTCCTGCCGGACCCGCTGGACGATCTGCTCGTTGGCCGCCCGGACCAGCAGGTGACGCTGGGAAGGCTGGCCGAGCTGGACGGGCGGGTGTGGCTGCTCGGAGTGGCGGCGGCGCTGATGATGCTGCTGGCGGGCGTGCTGACGGCGGTGCGGTCGCCGGTGGGGAGCGTCGCGGGCGCGCCGGCGGGGGCGGCGGAACGGGGTTCCGGTGCCCTCGGTTTCGCGGGCCGGTGCGCGCTGCGGCTGGGGGTCGCGACCGCGCTGGCCCTGCCGTTGCTGGCGTGGCTGACGGACGTGTCCGTGACCGCCTCCCTGTCCGTGCTCGGCTTCGACGCGTTCGGCGCGGGCATCGAACTGCACGGGCATCTCGGCATGGCCTTGCTGCTGGGCGCGGTGTGGGGCGCGGCGGCAGGGGCCGTGGGGGCGTTGCTGGCGTGGGCGAGCGGGGCCGCCGGGCGGTCGGCGGCTGTGTTGGCCCGGGGGGATGGGGTGGCAGGGGCGGGGGGCGGCTCGGGGGTGAGCCGGTACGGCGAGGGGAGGAGCCGGTACGGCGAGGGCGGGTGGCACGGCGAGCGCACGGGCCGGTACGGCGAGGCCGGGCGACACGACGAGGGCACCGGCCGGTACGGCGAGCACACGGGCCAGTACGGCGAGGCCGGGCGACACGACGAGGGCACCGGCCGGTACGGCGAGCACACCGGCCAGTACGGCGAGGCCGGGCGACACGACGAGGGCACCGGTCGGCACGGCGAGCACACCGGCCAGTACGGCGAGGCCGGGCGACACGACGAGGGCACGGGCCGGCAGGACGAGGGCGCCGGGCGGTCCGGGAACCGGGGCGATCCGCAGGGCGAGCGGGCGTCGTACGGGAGGGAAGCCGGGCCTTACACGCCGGGAACGCCGTACCGGCCGCCGAACCGGGCGACCAATCCGTACCTCCGGCTTCCGGACGAGCTGCGGGAACCGGAGGACGCGCGGCCTGCCGGTGAGGAACGGCGGCCCGGAGAGGACTGGGGGCGGCCCGGAGAGGCCCGGGGGCCCGAAGAGGACTGGGGGCGGACCGGCGACGCGCACTGGGGCGGGCCTGACGAAGAGCGGTCGGACGCGGGGCCCACCGAGCCGGGGAACGGCGACGTGTACGGCGCGCCCACCGTGGCGCGGCCGGTCGGGCCGCCTCCGCGAGGTCCCCGCCAGCCGCCCGGGGCTCGCGGCCGGAACGGGCCGCCGGCCCGGCCGGACGACGGGCCGCCGCCCCCGCCTCCTCCCCCGCCACCGCCGCGGAAGCCGCGGGGCGGGAGGTGATCCCGAGGGCGGAGGGACGCCGTACCGGTGCGTAAGACTCACGCCATCGACGCGACACCCAGTGTTCGCTGTCCGCCAGCCGGACCTCACGGGCGGTGTGACCTGCCCGCCGGATACGGTGGAACCACCATGAGCGCATCGCAGACCTCGTCCTCTGACGTCCCCACCCTCCTTGTCAAGATCTTCGGCAAGGACAGGCCGGGCATCACGGCCGGCCTCTTCGACACCCTCGCCGCCTACGCCGTCGACGTCGTCGACATCGAGCAGGTCGTCACCCGTGGCCGGATGGTGTTGTGCGCGCTCGTGACCGAGCCGCCCCCCGGTCTCGAGGGGGATCTGCGGGCGACCGTCCACAGCTGGGCCGAGTCGATGAAGATGCAAGCGGAGATCATCTCCGGCCTCGGCGACAACCGGCCGCGCGGTCTGGGCCGCTCCCTGGTCACCGTGCTCGGGCATCCGCTGACCTCGGAGGCGACCGCCGCGGTCACCGCGCGGATCACCAGGACCGGCGGCAACATCGACCGTATCTTCCGGCTCGCCAAGTACCCCGTGACGGCGGTCGAGTTCGCCGTGTCCGGCGTGGAGACCGAGCCGCTGCGCACCGCCCTGGCGCCGGACGCGGCGAAGCTCGGCATCGACGTGGCGGTCGTCGCCGCCGGTCTGTACCGGCGTGCGCAGCGCCTGGTCGTCATGGATGTCGACTCGACGCTCATCCAGGACGAGGTCATCGAACTGTTCGCCGCGCACGCCGGCTGCGAGGACAAGGTCGCCGAGGTGACGGCGGCCGCGATGCGCGGGGAGCTGGACTTCGAGCAGTCCCTGCACGCGCGCGTGGCGCTGCTGGAGGGACTGGACGCCTCGGTGGTGGACAAGGTGCGCAGCGAGGTGCGGCTGACGCCGGGCGCCCGCACCCTGATCCGTACGCTGAAGCGGCTCGGCTACCAAGTCGGTGTCGTCTCGGGCGGGTTCACCCAGGTCACCGACGATCTGAAGGAGCGGCTGGGGCTGGACTTCGCCCACGCCAACACGCTGGAGATCGTCGACGGCAGGCTGACGGGCAAGGTCACTGGCGAGATCGTCGACCGCGCGGGCAAGGCCCGGCTGCTGCGCCGGTTCGCGGCGGAGGCGGGCGTGCCGCTGTCGCAGACCGTGGCGATCGGTGACGGTGCGAACGACCTGGACATGCTGAACGCGGCCGGTCTGGGCGTCGCCTTCAACGCCAAGCCGGTGGTGCGCGAGGCCGCGCACACCGCGGTGAACTTCCCGTTCCTGGACACGGTCCTGTACCTGCTGGGCGTCACGCGCGAAGAGGTCGAGGCGGCGGACACCCTCGACGCGGTCTGAGACAGACGGCAGGGGCCCGGCACCGCGCACCCGTGGCGGGCCCCCCGTCACCGCCCCCCAGTCACGCCGAGAATGTCACAAGGTCGGCGCCCCCTATTACCGCCGCGACGCCGTGCCCCGCACCCACCACATA
>NZ_JBSHKH010000245.1:0-4406 GCF_053643595.1 Streptomyces sp. NPDC055506
GCGGACCGAGCAGCCGACGCCGCCCGCAGCAGACGCAGCTGGCCGATCTCGGTCAGCACCAGCACCTTCGCCGGGCCGTCCCGCTCGGGGCCCGTGATCTGCCGGGTCGCCTCCACACCGTCCATCCGCGGCATGCGGATGTCCATCAGGACCACGTCGGGCTGCAGGGCCCGCACCTGGTCGAGCGCCTGGAGGCCGTCTCCGGCCTCGCCGACGACCGCGATGTCCTGCTCGGCCTCCAGAATCATCCGGAAGCCCGTGCGGAGCAGCGGCTGGTCATCGACCAGTAGGACGCGGATGGCCACGTAAGTCTCCTTCGCTAGTCCGGCCCCATTCTGCCCTGCGCGGGCCCGCCGGACTCCGCCGCCCTCACCGGCAGCGGGTACGGCGGGGGAGTACCGCCGAACTCCGGGCAGTGGGCCTGGTGGTCGCACCACCCGCACAGCTTCGTGGGGCGCGGCCGCCAGTCGCCCGTCTCCGTCGCCAGCCGGATCGCCTCCCACAGCGCCAGCAGCTTGCGCTCGACCCGGTCCAGGTCGGCGAGGACCGGGTCGTACGTCAGCACTTGGCCGCTGCCCAGATACACCAGCTGGAGCCGCCGCGGCACCACGTTCTTCAGCCGCCAGACCACCAGGGCGTAGAACTTCATCTGGAACAGGGCGCCCTCGGAGTACTCGGGCCTCGGTGCCTTCCCCGTCTTGTAGTCGACGATCCGGACCTCGCCCGTGGGGGCCACGTCGACCCGGTCGATGATCCCGCGCAGCCGCAGCCCGGAGTCCAGCTCGGTCTCGACGAACAGCTCCCGCTCGGCCGGCTCCAGCCGGCTGGGGTCCTCCAGCGAGAACCAGCGCTCGACGAGCTGCTCCGCCTCGCCCAGCCAGCGCGCCAGCCGCTCGCCCTGCGGATCGTCCGCGAACAGCTCCACGACCTCCGGCCGCGACTCGCGCAGCCGGTCCCACTGGCCCGGGATCAGCGACTTCGCCCGGGGTGCGGTGCGCTCGGCCGCCGGGGCGTCGAAGAGCCGCTCCAGAACCGCGTGCACCAGCGTGCCCCGGGTCGCCGCCTCGCTGGGCTTCTCCGGCAGCCGGTCGATGACCCGGAAGCGGTAGAGCAGCGGGCACTGCATGAAGTCGCTCGCACGCGAGGGGGACAGCGTCGAGGGCGGTATGGCGGTGGGCGCGGACTCGGTCGCCGTGTCCCCTGTCGTCTCGATGACCGCCTCCACGGACCCGGCCGGGACCGGCGGATCCACCGCCGCGGCAGGGCTGCTGTCGGGCTGCGCCGCGCCCTCGGTGCTCGTCTCCATGCCCCAGACCATACGGCCCGCCACTGACAGTGACCCAGCCGCGGTCGGGCCGTGTGCGACGCCGGGAGCCGGGAAGGGAGGGGGAAGGGAGGGGAGGGTCGGGGAAACACAGGGGTGCCGGGGCGGAACGCACCCCGACGGACGCATACCATCGACTTGAGACCCTCCCGGCCGGCAGGCGCGGGAGACGCTTCGAACGAGGGGACACCGGTGGACGAGAGCGGCGGGCGCGGGCGGCCGCGGTCCGGCAACGACGAGTCGGCCGAGCGCCACGCAGGGGCACCGGCCCGGGCCACCGACCCGACCCCCGCCGACGAACAGCCCGTGGACGGACGGCGTTTCACCCCCGAGCGGCACGACGACGCCCCGACGGCAGGCCCCACGCCGACGCAACCGACCGGGCCCGAGGACGACTCCGCCGCGGACCGGGACTCCGGGGCGGCCGAAGGGGACCGTGCGTCGTCGCGGAAGCCCGGCTCGACGGACGGGGCCGATTCCGCCGCGGGCCAGGACTCTCGCTCGGCCGAAGGGGACGGTCCGTCGCTGCGGAACCCCGCCCCGACGGGCGGGGACCACTCCGCCGCGGGCCAGGACTCAGGCGCGGCCGAAGGGGACGGTCCGTCGCTGCGGCAGCCCGGCCCGGCGGGCGGAGACCACTCCGCCGCGGGCCAGGACTCCGGCGCGGGCCAGGACTCAGTCGCGGCCGAAGGGGACCGTCCGTCGCTGCGGAAGTCCGGCTCGACCGGTGACCCCGCGACCGGGCAGGACACCGGTGCGACCCCGCCCCCGGACCCCGGCGCCCCGGACCGCTGGCAGCAGCCCTCCACCCCTGACCCGGACAGCCGTACCGAGCACGCCGCGCCCGGCACCGGTGACCGCCCCCTCGCCCACTCCGCCGACGGCAAGGGGCCCGCCCCCCAGCGGCCTCCGGAGCCCCGGGGCGGGCTGCTCATGGGACGGCCCTTCGGGGTGCCCGTGTACGTCGCGCCCAGCTGGTTCCTCGTCGCCGCCCTGATCACCTGGGTGTTCGGCGGGCAGCTGGAGCGCGTCCTGCCCGAGCTCGGCGCCGCCCGGTACCTGGTCTCCCTGTTCTTCGCGGTCGCCTTCTACGCCTCCGTGCTCGTCCACGAACTGGCACACACCGTCGCCGCCCTCCGCTTCAAGCTCCCGGTCCGCCGCATCCAGCTCCAGTTCTTCGGCGGCGTCTCCGAGATCGAGAAGGAGGCCGAGACCCCCGGACGCGAGTTCGTGCTCGCCTTCGTCGGGCCCCTGCTCTCCCTCCTGCTCGCGGGCGTCTTCTACCTCGCCATGCAGACCGTGGACCCCGGCACCGTCCCGGGCGTCCTGCTGGCCGGCCTGATGATCTCCAACCTCATCGTGGCCGCGTTCAACCTCCTGCCCGGCCTGCCCCTCGACGGCGGCCGCATGCTCCGCGCCGTCGTCTGGAAGATCACCGGCAAGCCGATGACCGGCACCGTCGCCGCCGCCTGGGTCGGGCGCGCCCTCGCCGTCTCCGTCCTCATCGGCCTGCCGCTGCTCACCCAGTCCGGCGCCCTCGGCTCCGAGGCCGTCGACAACGTCGGCATGGACACCGTCCTGGACGCTCTGCTCGCCGCCATCCTCGCCGCGATCATCTGGACCGGCGCCGGCAACAGCCTGCGTATGGCCCGGCTGCGCGAGCACCTCCCCGAGCTGCGCGCCCGTGCGCTCACCCGCCGCGCCGTCCCCGTCGAGACCCACACCCCGCTCTCGGAGGCCCTGCGCCGCGCCAACACCGCCGGAGCCCGCGCCCTGGTCGTCGTCGACGCCGACGGCAAGCCCCTCTCGCTGGTCCGCGAGGCGGCGATCGTCGGCGTACCCGAACACCGCCGCCCCTGGGTCGCGGTCAGCGGCCTCGCCCAGGACCTCACCGACGGCATGCGCGTCTCGGCGGAGCTCTCGGGGGAGGAACTCCTCGACGCCCTCAGGGCGACGCCCGCCACCGAGTACCTCGTCGTCGAGGAGACCGGCGAGATCTACGGTGTCCTGTCGGCGGCCGACGTGGAGCGGGCCTTCGTGAAGGCCATGGCGAGGCCCAGCTGAGGTGGTCGGCACCTCCTCCGGGGACCGGTAGGCTGTTCACATGTCCGAACCGACCGGTGCCGCCCGCAGGCGCGGGCCCTTCAAGGTCGGGGACCAGGTTCAGCTGACCGACCCCAAGGGCCGCCACTACACGTTCACGCTCGAGGCCGGGAAGAACTTCCACACCCACAAGGGTTCCTTCCCCCACGACGAACTGATCGGCGCACCCGAGGGCAGCGTTGTCCGCACCACCGGTAACGTCGCCTATCTCGCGCTGCGCCCCCTGCTCCCCGACTACGTCCTGTCCATGCCCCGCGGGGCAGCCGTCGTCTACCCGAAGGACGCGGGGCAGATCCTCGCCTTCGCCGACATCTTCCCCGGCGCCCGCGTCGTCGAGGCCGGCGTGGGCTCCGGCTCGCTCAGCAGCTTCCTGCTGCGCGCCATCGGCGACCAGGGCATGCTGCACAGCTACGAGCGCCGCGCGGACTTCGCCGAGATCGCCCAGGCGAATGTCGAGCGCTACTTCGGCGGCCCGCACCCCGCCTGGCAGCTCACCGTCGGTGACCTCCAGGACAACCTGTCCGACGCCGACGTGGACCGCGTCATCCTCGACATGCTCGCCCCCTGGGAGTGCCTGGAGGCCGTCTCCAAGGCGCTCGTCCCCGGCGGCATCCTGTGCTGCTACGTGGCGACCACCACCCAGCTCGCCCGGACCGTCGAGTCCATCCGCGAGATCGGCTGCTTCAACGAGCCGAGCGCCTGGGAATCGATGATCCGCAACTGGCACATCGAGGGCCTGGCCGTCCGCCCGGACCACCGGATGATCGGCCACACCGGCTTCCTGCTCACCGCCCGCCGCCTCGCCGACGGCGTCGAGCCGCCCATGCGCCGCCGCCGCCCCGCCAAGGGCGCCTACGGCGAGGACTACGCCGGACCCAACGCCGACGGCGGCTCCGGCCGCTGAGACGACCCGCCGCCGCACCCAACGCACAGGCGCCGTGGCGGAGTTCCCGGATCCACTCCGGAACTCCGCCACGGG
>NZ_JBSHKH010000246.1:0-4359 GCF_053643595.1 Streptomyces sp. NPDC055506
GACGGGCCGAGCGCGACGAACGGCGCCGCCACCTCCCGCAGTCCACCCACCGCCAACACCCTCCCCTCAAGGCACCGAGAACAGCCGCCGTCACACCCAACGACCACCACCCAGAAAGGTCACCCGTTCGGAACAGGAACTCCAGTTCCCCAGTGCGAGACCCCGCCACGAACAGCCGGATCCTCACTCGTGCGCACCAGAACTCACTCGTGTGCTGTTATCCGGCAGTAGCTCACAGCCCCCTACAGAACCCCGCCCGCCTCGTCCCGGAAAACGTCCGTCCAGTAATGCCGGCCCGACCTCCCGGCCGTGACCCCCGTGGGGTCGACCGCCGAGAGGACCTGGAGCATCGTCATGGCCAGCTGGTCGTACGTGTCGGTCGTCAACTCGTGGTCCGACTGGGAGTCGATGGCGCGTTCCCGGTGGAGGAGCCAGAGGGTGAAGGCGAGCGTGGAGACGTCCGTGTTCAGCGGGTACAGGGTCGCCTCGGGTTCGCTCCAGTTCAGGACCGCGCCCGTCTCGCCGTCGACGACCAGGCTGTTGTCGTCGACCAGGCAGCCGAGGCGTATCAAGTGGTGGGCGCGGGGAGGGAGTTGCGTCGGGGTGTCCGCGTCGGCGTAGTACTCGGCCAGTGTCGCCAGTGGTACGTCCGTGTCCAGGGAGAAGACATGGGCGTCCTCGGGCAGGCCGGCCTCGCGGAGGAACCGGCGGGTCGGCTCGTGGGTGAGTGTCGCGGGGAAGTCGACGTCCTCGAAGCGGACCACCTTGCCGGGGCCGAACTCCTGGTCCAGCAAGCGGTGTGGGAGGTCCAGGGAGAGGCCGGACGTGCCGCCGCGGCCCGCGACCAGGGACAGGGGACGGATGAGGGCCGCCATCTTCCAGAAGGGGGCCGGTTCGCCGTCCGTGCCGTCCCGGAACACCGCCAGGAGGTGCTGGGACGCCTGTGCGACCGCCTTGGGGCCGTAGCGACCCGCGTAGGAGGCGAACTGGCCGCGCAGGCCCGCGAGTTCGTCCGTGGCTTCCGCGAAGCGGACCAGCGTCCGCAGCGAGGGGGCCAGGGGGCGGCGGTCCATGAGGTCGGGGCGGTCGTGCAGGAAGGGCGTCGTCGAGATCTCGCCCGTCGCACCGTCCAGGAGGACCGATTCCGTCTCCAGGCCTCCGGGCCCCAGCAGTCCGCCTATCACCAGCTGCTCGCGCAGCTCCGCCGACAGCCGGTCCGCCGGGTCGCCTGTCGAGTCCGCCACCGTGCGCAGGCCCTGCCGGCGCAGCTCGGCGAAGCTCATCACGCCGTTCCCGGACGGCAGTCCGGGGCCGGTCAGCCAGTGGCGCGTCGACGCGTGCGTCACCCACGGGTCCAGCTCGGACTCGGTCAGGGTGATCACCGCGGAACCGGCGTCGGTCGTACTCATGGGCTCCCCCGCATGTGCTTGCTCAGCGTCCCCTGGCGGAGCACGGCAGACCGCCCGGCCAGGCCCGGCAGCCGTCCCCCACTGCCCAGAACACTACGCCCCACCACTGACAACGCCCCGGAACAGCGACGCGCGCCCAGCGACTTCACGTCCAGCGAATTCAGGTCGAGCGAATTCACGTCCAGCGAGTTCATGTCGAGCGGCTGCGCGTCCACCTCACCAGACGCTCAAACACCCCTCGCGCGTTCCGTTCCCGCCGGAATCGCCCCCACGAGAGTGAACCGTTCCCTGCAGGGACGGCACGGCCGTCAGGACCGCTCCGTGACCACCGCGGCCTGCGGGCGGATCGGCAGCCGGTTCACGGGGCGGCCCGTGGCGGCCCGTACGGCGGACGCGACGGCCGCCGGGGACGTCACCACCGGCACCGCGCTGACCGCCTTCGCGCCGAAGGGGGCGACCACGTCCCGCTCCTCGACCAGCCGGACGATGCGGATGTCCGGCGCGTCGAGGGCCGTGGGGAGGGCGTAACCGGTCAGGTCCGGGTGGCGGATCAGGCCGCGCGGGGTGCGCAGGTTCTCGGTCAGCGCGATGCCCACGCCCTGCGTCACGCCCGCCTCGATGCGGGCGGCCAGCTGGGCCGGGTTCAGGATCCGCCCCACGTCCTGGGCGACGGCCAGTTCCACGACCCGTACGGAACCGATCTCGATGTCGACGTCCACCACCGCGCGGATCGCGCAGAAGGACATGCCCACGAAGGCGTCGCCCTGCCCGGCCTCGTTCAGCGGCTCGGTCGGGTGCGGGCGGCACTGGGCGGTGGCCCAGAGTTCCTTGCCGTCCAGCGCCTCGGTGACGGTCGTCGAGAGGACTCCGTCGTACGACGTGATCTTGCCGTCGTTGATCTGGAGCAGCTCCGTGGACATGCCGAACTTGTGGGCGAGCGGCTGGAGGAGCTGCGTACGGACCATCTTGGCCGCGCGCTCCACCGCACCGCCCGACACCCAGGTGTGCCGGCCGTGGCAGGCCGCGCCCGCCGTGGGCTGGTCGGTGTCGACCGGCGCCACGTGCACCTCGTCGACGCCGAGCGTCTCCTGGACGATCTGCCGGGCCAGGGTCGTGAAGCCCTGGCCGGTCTCGACCGCCGCGCACAGGACCGTCGCGACACCGTCGTGGACCTTGACGGTCGCCGTGGAGACCTCGTCCGCGCCCTCCGCGCCGAGCATGTGCACCATGCCCACGCCGTAGCCCACGCCCCGGCGCACCGCGCCCGGTTCGCCCGCGCCCTCGGGGCCGCCGGGCAGCAGCCACTCGTCCTCGGGGGTGTCCTTGGGCAGCGGCGGCAGCGGGAAGTCCCGTACGGCCTGGAGCAGTTCGGCGACCGGGGCCGGGCACGTCACCGTCTGGCCGGTCGGGAGCACGTCGCCGGTGGCCATGGCGTTGCGCAGCCGCACCTCGGCCGGGTCGATGCCGAGCCTCTTGGCGATCTTGTCCATCTGCGCCTCGTAGGCGGCGCAGACCTGCATGGCCCCTTCGCCGCGTACGTGGCCCGACGGGGGGTTGTTGGTGCGTACGGCCCAGCCCTCGATGAAGGCGTTCGGGACGACGTACGGGCCGCAGGCGAAGCCGACCGCGGCGGCGAGGGCCTCGGCGGAGCTGTCGGCGTAGGCGCCCGCGTCGAGCAGGATCTGCGCCTCGACCTTGACGAGTGTGCCCTCGGCGTCGGCGTGGTGGCGGTAGCGCAGGAGGGTGGGGTGGCGGTGGGCGTGGCCGAGGAACGACTCCTCGCGCGTGGCCGTGAGCTTCACCGGGCAGCCGGTCCGCAGCGCCAGCAGGCCCAGCGGGAGCTGGAAGCCCTGGTCCTCGCGGTCGGCCGTGGCGCCGGGGACGCCGGTGACGACGACCTTGACGCGCTCGGGCTCCAGGCCGAAGGCGGCGGCGGCCGCGTCGCGGTCGGCGTGCGGGTCGGTGGAGGCGAGGTACAGCTCCACGCCGCCGTCCGGGCGCGGTACGGCCAGGCCCGCCTCGGCGCCGATGGGCGCGGGGTCCTGGCGGCCGATGCGGTACAGGCCCTCGACGACGATCTCGCCGGCCGCGTCCGGGTCGCCGTGGTGCAACGGGATGTGCCGGATCAGGTTGCCGTCGGGGTGCAGGGGCTCGGCCTCGAAGGCCTGCTCCGGGTCGGTCACCGGGTCGAGCACCTCGTACTCGACGATGACCGCGGCGGCGGCCATGCGCGCGGTGTCCGGGTGGTCGGCGGCGACGGCGGCGATGGGCTCGCCGTGGTGGCGTACGACCTCGGAGGCGAAGACCGGGCGGTCGGCCGTGCCGCGGCCGTGGAACGGGCTGCCGGGGATGTCCTCGTGGGTGACGACGGCGCGTACGCCGGGCATCTCGCGCGCGTGGGAGGTGTCGATCGACACGATGCGCGCGTGCGGGTGCGGTGAGCGCAGCACGGCCGCCCACAGCAGTCCCTCGGCCCACAGGTCGGCGGCGTAGGGGAAGGTGCCCTCCGTCTTGGCGCGGGCGTCCGCGGCCGGGAGGGACACGCCGAGGCCGTGCGGCGGTGCTTCGGGGGCGGGGGCGGCCTCCGCGGCCTGCGCGGTGGCTGCTTCGTTGCTCACGCGGGGCCTCCGTCCTGGCCGTAGGGCTGGTCGTGCGCGTCAGGGGAATGCGGGTCCGGGGAACGCTCGTCCTGGGCGTGCGCCTCCGGGGGCGATCCGAAGGCCGACGGGTGGACGCCGCCGGCGCCAGGGCCCGCCTGGCGCGGGATACGGGCCTCGTCGGTGTCGCCCGCGGCGGGCGCGGCGTGTGTCTCGCGTTCGGCGACGACTTCCTTCACGGCGTCGACCACACCCCGGTAGCCGGAGCAGCGGCACAGGTTGCCGCAGAGCGCCTGGCGGGTCTCCAGCTCGGTGGGCGCCGGGTTGCCCTCCAGGAGGTCGTGCACCGTCAT
>NZ_JBSHKH010000247.1:0-4322 GCF_053643595.1 Streptomyces sp. NPDC055506
CGGCCGCCGGGCGCGGACCGTCCGTTACGGCCGGCCACCGCGTGGCGACCGGCGCGTACCCGGCGTAGCGTCTTGGGTGAGAGCGGTGATCGGTCCGCTCCCCGAAGCGACGGCCGCCGTCTGGAACCCTTCCGTGCGCCGGTACGACGGCCGTCCCGGACTCGTCACGCGGTGCGCGCCGTGCCCGTGCCCTTCTCCGCGTCCAGCGCGTACACACAGCGGTCCTTGCTGCACGCATACACCACCCCGTCGCGGACGACCGGGGAGCCGGTGATCTCGCCGCCGGTGGCGAGCTTCCAGCGCAGCCGGCCGTCGTCGGCCTTGAGGGTGTAGAGGAGATGGTCGGTGGAGCCGAAGTGGATGCGGCCCTCGGCCACCGAGGGGGCGCCCACGATGTCGCCGCCCGCCTGGAAGCGCCACTTGGGCGTGCCGGTGACCGCGTCGAGGGTGTAGAGGCCCTTGCCGCTGCCCACATGGACATGCCCGGCGGCGACCAGGACGGGTTCGACGGAGGCGCGGGACTCGGTGGCGATGCGCCAGCG
This sequence comes from Streptomyces sp. NPDC055506, assembly GCF_053643595.1. Lineage (NCBI taxonomy): Bacteria > Bacillati > Actinomycetota > Actinomycetes > Kitasatosporales > Streptomycetaceae > Streptomyces > Streptomyces sp. NPDC055506. The sequence continues at coordinate 543 of NZ_JBSHKH010000247.1, forward strand.
GTCGCGGCCGTCGGTGGCGTCGAGGGCGTAGACCGTGCCGAGGTAGTCGGCCAGGTAGACGCCGCCGCCGGTGACGGCAGGGCCGGGGACGAAGGTGGGCGGGGAGAGGAAGACCGCCGGGGCCTCGAAGTGCCACTTCACATGGCCGGCGGCCACGTCGAGGGCCATGACGCGGGTGCCGGCGCAGACGTACACGTAGCCGTCGGTCGCCGGGGTGACGCGGACCGGTACGCCGCCGCAGGAGGCGGCGTCGCCGATCGGGTACGACCAGCGCTCGTCGCCGGTGCGGGCGTCCAGGGCGCGCAGCCGGGCGTCCTGCCACACGTAGACCGTGCCGTCGTGCAGGGCGGGTCCGGCCTCGGGGGACTCGAAGTCGGTCTGGCAGCCGGTGATCTCCCAGAGCTTCTGGCCGCCCGAGGCCTCCCAGCCCTGGACACCGCCGCCCCGGGTTCCGGTGACGACGGTGCCGCGGCCGGCCTGGAGCGCGTAGACCCAGGCGTCCGTCTGCAGGCGCCACAGGTCGGCGCCCTCCCGGGCGTCCAGGGCGAACAGCGTGGGCCCGTCGGAGGCGTGGATACGGCCGTCGGCGACCGCCATGGACCAGGCGACGTCCCGGGTCTTGAAGCGGCGGCGGCCGGTGCCCACGTCCAGGGCGTGCACCTCGAAGGAGGTGACGTAGACGAGGTCGCCGTCGACGGAGGGGGTGCCCCAGACGTCGTTGGACATGCGGAAGCGCCAGGGCCGCCAGCCGCTCGCCTCGGGCGGCGCGACCGGGGCCGGGGGCGCGGCCACGGCGGGGCCGACGGCGGGGTCCGTGCCGTTGACGCCGGGGCGGGGCTTGGACCAGGAGGCGGCGAGGGCGGCTTCCGGAGGGGGTGCTTTGACGGCGGCGGCACGGACGTCGGCGACGCGCGGGCCCGGGCCGATGGGCACTTGGGCGCCGGCCAGCCGGACGGGGCCGGTGTCGGGGCCACCGCCGGCGGGAGCGGCCACGGAGGCGGCGACGGACGCGGGCGCCGGGACGACGGGGTCGTGCGAGGGCGGGGGCGGGATGGGCGCGGGGCCGGGTGCCGGGGCCGGGGCGGGGCGTCCGCCGCCGCTGCGGCCGGCGCCGGGGGCGGGCTTGCCGGCCGGGCGGCCGTTGCGGCGGGACTCGATCAGGCCCACGGCCCGCTCGGGCAGCCACGCGGAGGCGGTGCCGCTGTCGTCGGAGCCCGAGCCGAAGAGGTGGGGAGCGAGCTGGGCCTGGAGGTCGGCCGGGTTGGGGCGGCCCGTCGCCTCCATCTGCATACAGGACTCGATGAGCGGACGCAGCTCCTCCGGCAGGCCCTCCAGGTCCGGGCCCTCGCGCAGCAGCATGAAGACCGTCTCGACCGGGTTGGCGCCGTGGAAGGGCGGGTGTCCGGTGGCGGCGAAGACCAGCATGGAGCCGAGGGAGAAGACGTCGGACGCGCCCGTGACGCTGCGGGAGTCCTTGGCCTGCTCGGGCGACATGTAGGCGGGTGTGCCGACGGCGACATTCGTCATCGTCAAACGTGTGTTCGATACACCGGAGGCGATACCGAAGTCGATCACCCGGGGGCCGTCCTCGACGACGAGGACGTTGGAAGGCTTCAGGTCGCGGTGGACGAGCCCCGCGCCATGGATGGACTGGAGCGCCTCGGCCACGCCCGCCGCGAGCCAGCGCACCGCCTGGGCCGGGAGCGGCCCGCAGTCGTTCACTATCTCCTCGAGGGAGGGCGCGGGGACATAGGCGGTGGCCAGCCAGGGCACGGCGGCGCGCGGGTCGGCGTCCACGACCGCGGCCGTGTAGAAGCCGGAGACCGCGCGGGCCGCCTCCACCTCACGCGTGAAGCGGACCCGGAACAGCTGGTCCTCGGCCAGCTCCGTGCGGACGGTCTTGATCGCCACGCGCCGGCCCGATGCCGAGCGCGCGAGATAGACCAGCCCCATGCCGCCGGCACCCAGCCGTCCCAGCACCTCGAACGGCCCGATCCGCCGCGGATCGTGCTGCGTCAGCTGATCCACCACTCTGCCTGCCACCTCCCCGTACGAGCCGCGCCAAGCCACATGTTCCACGCGACCCCGTGCAGCGTCTCACCACCGCACCGCCATGGCGGCACGCACCCCGATTCTTCCTGGCCGGAGCCGTGGTGGCGAACCCGGCGACGAATAGGGTGTCTCCGTACACACAGGGGCAAAAGATGACCATAGGGCGTCCGGTCAGCCGCCTGGTCAGCGGCGCAGCAGCGCGAAGGACGCCCCCTGATCGTCCGTGACGACGGCCACCGTGCCGTACGAGGTCTCGAACGGCGGGACCTGGACGCGGCCCCCGAGCCGGGTGACGTCCTCCAGCGCGGCCGGTACGTCCTCGACGGCGAAGTGGACGAGGAAGTGGGGCGGCATCTCGGCCGGGAAACGGTCGGTGACGGGGGCTCGGCCGAAGTCGGGCTCGGCGTCGGGCCCGAACAGGGACTCCTGGAAGAGATCGCCGTAGAAGTCGTTGGCCGCCTCGGTGTCCCGCGTGTACAGCTCGGCCCAGGCGAAGGTGCCCGGCTCGTGCCGCACGCCGAAGCCGGGGTGCTCGTCCGGCTGCCACAGGGCGAAGACGGCCCCCTCCGGGTCGGTGACCAGGGCGGTGACGCCCAGGTCACCGGCCGGGACCGGCGCCGAGACGACCTGCCCGCCGGCCGACCGGATGCGCCTCACCAGCGCCGCGGCGTCCGGGGTCGCGAAGTACACGGTCCAGACGGTGGGCAGCCGGCCGTCCACCTTGCGGACCAGGGCGGCCACGGGTTCGCCGTCCTTCAGCGCCTCGGTGAAGGAGCCGAACCACTCGTCCTCGAAGGTCCACCCGAAAAGTTCACCGTAGAACCGCTTGCCCGCCTCGACGTCGCGAAGCTGCGCGTCGACCCAGCAGGGGACGCCCTCTGCGTACACCGATGCCCTGTTTTCGGCCATGCGGCCAACGTAACCGCGACGGCCGCAGCCCGCAGACCAGGCACACCAGCCTCCGCGCTCCCTCACACCCCATTTGCAGTCGGCCGAATCGCGCCTCGATCCCGCCTCGGTAAGCTGACGTCATGACAGGACAAGTGCGTACCGTCGACGGCCGTGTGGCCGGCCGGCGTGGGCAGGCGACCCGGCAGAAGCTGCTCGACTGCCTCAGCGAGATGCTCAGCTCCTCCCCGTACCGGGATGTCAAAGTCATCGATGTCGCCCGGAAGGCGGGCACTTCGCCCGCGACCTTCTACCAGTACTTCCCGGACGTCGAGGGCGCCGTCCTGGAGATCGCCGAGCAAATGGCGACCGAGGGCGCCGCGTTGACCGAGCTCCTTCAGGGCCGCTCCTGGGCCGGCAAGGCCGGCTGGCAGACGGCGCAGGAACTCGTCGACGGGTTCCTGGAGTTCTGGCGCAAGAACGACGCGATCCTCCGGGTCGTCGATCTCGGCGCCGCCGAGGGCGACAAGCGCTTCTACAAACTCCGTATGAAGATCCTCAACTCGGTGAACAACTCCCTCGCGGACGCCGTCGCCGAGCTCCAGGCCAAGGGCAGGGTCGACAAGGACGTCAACCCGGCGGCCGTCGCGGGCTCGCTGGTCGCGATGCTCGCGGCCGTGGCCTCGCACCAGAAGGGCTTCACCTCCTGGGGTGTGAAGCAGGCCGAACTGAAGCCGAACCTCGCGCTGTTGGTGCACCTGGGCGTCACCGGCAGAAAGCCGACGAAGTAGCCGCCCGGCGCCCGTGCGCTTCGGCTCTTTCCCTTCCCAAGTCCTGTCT
>NZ_JBSHKH010000248.1:0-4142 GCF_053643595.1 Streptomyces sp. NPDC055506
GGCTCCGTACGGAGCCGGGCACCGTCCGTTCGACCGGCGGTCAGCGCTGCTCGAGGTCGCCCGCGAGAGAGGTCACCCGCGCGGGTCGAAGTCACCCGCGAGCGCCGAGGCGATCCGCAGGTGCGACTCCGCCTCCTCGTACCGCCCCTGCCGCTGGAGCGTGCGGCCGAGCATCAGCCGGGCATAGTGCTCGACGGGGTCGCGCTCGACGATCGTCCGCAACTCGGTTTCCGCACGCCACAGTTGGGCCGAGTGGTAGTAGGAACGCGCCAGCAGCAGCCGCGGCCCGGTCTGCTCGGGCACCTCCTCGACCAGCCCCACCAGGACGCGCGCGGCGGCGGCGTAGTCCTTGGCGTCGAAGAACAGCTGCGCGCGCTCCCAGCGCTCCGCCGGTGTTCCATGGGCGTAGTAGGTGGTGTCGTGGGTCGTGTTCACTCGTGGCCTCCTTCGAGGCCGACAACCGGGCCGGTCGGTTCAATATTCCACTACCTATGCAGGCCGCTGGTCGGCCAGGGCGGCCAGCTCGGCGTCGGCCCGCTCGGTGATCAGGCTGAGCACCCGGCCGGCGACGGCCAGATCCTCCGCCGGGATGCCGTCGTAGATCCGGCCGGTGATGGGCGCCGTCTCGCCGGAGGCCCTGTCGTAGAGCTCCCGCCCGGCGTCCGTGATCCGCACGCCCGATGCCTCGTCCGATGCGTCGTCCGGGGTCAGCAGCCGCGAGGCGATCAGCTCGTCGATCACGCCGTGCACTTCCGCCGCGTCGGTCTTCAGCGCCCCGGTGACCCCGTCGACGAGCTGCTCGCGCCCCACCGGGCCCTCGGCGACGGCCGCGAGCCGGAGGGTGACGGACTGCTGGAAGGTGACGCCGTGCCGGGCCAGCACGTGCTCGAGGATCGCACGGCCCGCGTAGTGGGCCAGGGCGATGACGCGGGGGCCGACCGGGGGTGTGGTGGTGGTCATGGCTGCTCCGTCTCGTTCTCGCGGAAGGGATCAAGAGGTGCGTCGAGCAAGGCCGTCAGGTCGCGCGTGAACTCCCTCGTGCGCGCGCTGTCGAGACCGCCGAGCGGCTCCAGAAGCTGCTGAAGCAGCCCGTGCACGACGGTGATCGCCCGCGCGCTGACCTCACGCCCCTGCTCGGTGAGCGCGAGCTGTACCGCGCGCGGGTCGCGCGGGTCCCGGGTGCGTTCCACGAGGCCGGCGGCCTCCAGCGCGCGGGCGAGCTTCGACACATAGAGCGGCTCGAGTCCGGTGTGGTCGGCGAGGCGACGCTGACTGGGCCGTTCGCCCGAACGCCGCATGCCGTACAGCGAGGCCATGAGCGAGTACTGCGCATGGGTCAGCCCGAGCGGGGCGACGGCCCGGTCGACGGCCACCCGCCACTTCATCGACAGCCGCCACACCAGGAACCCGGGCGTCGCGCCTTCGGAACCATTGCTCATGTCGATGCAGTACATGGCTACTATATACATGGCTATTATTTTCGGGTGCGCGCTCAGGGGGTGCCCAGGGGAGGGCCGCCCGGATGACGCAGTGGCGGGGTGACGCGCTGACGCGAGACCTCCCGCCGGACTAGGTTGTGGCCATGAGCAATCTTGAGCGCGAGGCGGCCCCCGCTCTGTGCGGTGGCCGGGGCTTCGTGGTGGCGGAGCCGGTGCGTGAACTCCTCAGTCCCCGGCGCGTCAAACTGGGCGAGTCCAGCGAGGTTCGCCGGCTGCTGCCCAACCTCGGCCGCCGGATGGTCGGGGCCTGGTGCTTCGTCGACCACTACGGCCCCGACGACATCGCCGACGAACCCGGCATGCAGGTGCCGCCGCATCCCCACATGGGGCTGCAGACGGTGAGCTGGCTGCACGAGGGAGAGGTGCTGCACCGCGACTCCACCGGTAGCCTCCAGACGATCCGCCCGCGCGAACTGGGCCTGATGACCTCCGGTCGGGCGATCAGCCACTCCGAGGAGAGCCCTCGCCCGCACGCCCGTTTCCTGCACGGCGCGCAGCTGTGGGTCGCCCTTCCGGACGGCCACCGCCACACCGACCCGCGCTTCGAACACCACGCCGACCTGCCGGTCGTCACGGCACCCGGTATCGAGGCCACGCTGATCCTCGGCGACCTCGACGGCGCGACCTCGCCCGGCACGGCGTTCACCCCGATCGTCGGCGCCGACCTGTCCCTGACCCGGGGCGCGGACGTACGTCTCCCCCTGGAACCGGACTTCGAGTACGCCGTCCTGTCCATGTCCGGCGAAGCCCACGTCGACGGCGTCCCGGTCCTGCCCGGCTCGATGCTCTACCTCGGCTGCGGCCGCAGCGAACTACCCCTGCGGGCGGAGTCGGACGCGGGCCTGATGCTCCTGGGCGGCGAGCCCTTCGAGGAGGAGCTGATCATGTTCTGGAACTGGATCGGACGGTCGCAGGAGGAGATCGTACAGGCTCGCCAGGACTGGATGGAAGGGACACGGTTCGGCGAGGTGAAGGGCTACGACGGCGCCCCGCTGCCTGCTCCTGTGCTGCCTCCAGTGCCGCTCAAGCCGCGCGGAAGGGCTCGCTGACCTGCAGGAATGGCTGACGGGCTGGTGACAGTCAGTCGGCCGGCCGTCCTGCGTTGTCCCTCACAGGTTTCTTGCGAGTGCTGTGCGGGTGGGTGTGGTGTAAGCCGGATGGGCTAGGAACTGCGTTCCACCAGCGCGGAGTTCGCCCGCCTGTGGGACGAGGGCACGGTCGGCCCGCACGTCTCGGCTCGCAAGACCGTCGTACACCCCCAGGCGGGTGAGGTGGTCTGCGACTGCGACGTGCTCACCGTCCCGGGCTGCGACATCCGCCTCGTCGTCTACACCGTGGCCGCGGGTTCCACCGACGCGGAAAAGCTGGAGTTCCTACGGGTCACCAACGGCGTCCGGACCGACCCCGCGTTCATGACCTGGCCCCACCCGCGGGGAGATGACCCGTACGGGAGCCTGGGAAGCGACGCCCGGCGAGACGTGCTCGATCAAGGGCGAGACCTTCGAGTTCTGCCACATCCTCTCCGGCATCGTCGAACTCACGCCGGAAGGCGGCGAGCCGGTGGTCTACAAGGCGGGTTAGGCCAGGTGCCGGGCGGTGATCTCCGTAGCCGTCTCGGATACCAGCCGGCCCAGCTCGGGCAGCCGGTCGGGTTCGAAGCGGGAGTCGGGCAGGGAGGCGGACACCGCGGCCAGCGGTGTGCCCTCAGCGTCGAGCACGGGCGCCGCGATCGCGCAGACACCCTGCAGGTACTGGTTGTGGTTGACGGCGTAGCCACGCTCTCTCACGCGGCGGAGCTCCGCGCGCAGTTGCCCCGGGTCGGTGATGGTCTCCTCGCCGTAACCCTCCAGCGTCCCTGCGGCGACCTCGTCTATCTCGGACCTTTCCAGATGCGCCAGGACGGCGTTCCCGGCGGCGGTGGCGTGCAGGGGTGAGGTGTCGCCGATGGCGTGGAAGGTGCGTACGGCTTGGTCGCAGTCGACGCGGTCGACGACGACCATGCCGTGCAGGGCGTCAGGTACCGACAGGTGGATGGTCTCGTTCAGAGCGTCGCGGAGCCGGATCATGGGTTCACGTGCGGCGGCGAACAGGCTGGAGCCCTGGAGGGCGGTGGGGCGTACGGCCAGGACGCGGGCGCCGATCTCCCAGCGGGTGGTGTCCTTGCGGTTGGCGCGCAGCCAGCCCGCCTCATTGAGGGTGACCAGGGTGCGCTGCACGGTGGACTTCGGCAGCCCGAAAATCTTGGTCAACTCCCCGACGGTCACGGGTTGATGTCGGGCGACTGCCTCCAGAACCCGGAGCGACCTGGTGACGCTCTTCATTTCCATTCGATGCCCCCTCAGACCTGTGGCCCCTGGTTCTCATTGCTCTTGACTCCGGCACGGAGTCACGGTCATGATCTGTGCCGGATCCCAGCATAGCGTGCCACTATGTGGAACATAGTCGGGTTCGGTCGTTCAGTGGACCGGACTTGAGGTGCACCGGGGTCCCGATTCCCCGCGGCGATGGACAGCGGTAGGGCTTTGACCAGGCCTGCCGTGCCGCGCGGTGCGGCCGCCCTGTGTCCGGCTTCCCCCGCCGGGCGCAGGGCGGTGGCTGCCCTGACGCGAGGCTGAGGGCCGGCTCGCACGCGAAGCGTGTGAG
>NZ_JBSHKH010000249.1:0-4101 GCF_053643595.1 Streptomyces sp. NPDC055506
CAGGTGAGGGAGAGACCGCCGTCGACCGGGACGACCGCGCCCGTCAGGTAGCGGCCCTCGGGGTCGGCCAGCGCGGTGATCCACCAGGCCACGTCCTCGGGCGTGGCGACCCGCCCGAGCGGGATCCGCTCGGCGAGCTGTCCGAGGAACCCCTGGTACTCCTCGGCGGACATGCCGACGCGCTCACCGATGCCGGTGTCGGTCACGCCCGGCGCGACCGACACCACCCGGATACCGCGCGGCGCCAGCTCGACGGCCCAGGTGCGGGTGAAGTGGTTCAGCGCCGCCTTCGTCGCCCAGTAGACCGAGTTGTCGGGGAACCCCTGGATGCCCAGCGAGCCGGCCGAGCTGACGTTGACGATGGTGCCGCCGGTCGCCTCCAGGGCCTCCAGCGCGGCCTGCGCCACGAAGGCCGGGGCGATCAGGTTGACGGCGACCTGATGCTCGGTCGCGGCCCGGTCGAGTTTGGCGAGCGGCGCGAACGAGCCGGTCCCGGCGTTGTTGACCAGCACGTCCAGTCGCCCGAACGCCCGCAGCGCGGCCTCCACCACCGTCTCGCCGGCCCCCGGCTCGGTGATGTCCGCGACCAGGGTGCGGATGCCGTCGTGGCCCTCGGCCGTCTCGTCGAGGGCGTCGGCGGTGCGGCCCACGACCAGGACACGGTCTCCCCGCGCGGCGAAGCGGCGGGCCGTCGCACGGCCGATTCCGGTGCCCCCACCAGTGATGATCACAGTCCTAGGAGTCATGCCGGGACGCTACTGACGAGGGCTCGAAGCCGGGTCGAGGTCAGCCCGCCGGCCGGTCGTCCCGGGTGATGTGCCGCTCCGCCACGAGCAGTTCGCCGTCCCGCCGGACCAGCCGGTCGCACATCACGCAGGACAGGTGCACGCGCGGGGCGCCGCCCCTCGGGGTCGCGAGGATCTGGACGTACGAGACGGCCTCGATGCCGTCGCCGGTGCTCCGGGCGGTCGTCATGGTCACCCAGTGCCGGTGCGTCTCCCCGGCCGCGGCCCGCCCCTCGACCGCCGCCCGCGCCCCGGCGGCGATGCCGTCCCGGCCCCGGACGGGCTCCGTCATCGACGGGGCCGCGAAGACGGCGTCGGGCGTGAACGTGCCGGCCCACGCCTCGGCGGCACCGCCGTCGAGCAACTGCATGTGGCGGGCGTAGAACTGCTGGATGTCGGTGCTGTTCACGAACGGCCTCCCCTACGACGGTTCTCCGTGACGACGGTCTCCGTGATGACGGTCTTCGTCGCCGGTCCTCGACGCCCGACCCTGGCGCACCCCTGTCGCACGTCTGTCGAATCCCGCTCGAGAGCGCCGCGCGGTCGTCGAGCGGTCTTCCAATGCCTTCCGAGCGGCTGCGGCCAGGCTGGCTTGGTCGTCCAGGAGGTGACCGTGCGCATCATTGACCTGTCCTCGCCGGTGGACGCCGGCTCGTTCGAACCGGACCCGGTGGTCCACGAGGTGATGTCCCCACGCGAGGGCGCGCTGCACATGCGCGACGAGATGCGGCGCCACTTCGACATCGAGTTCGACCCCGACGACCTGCCCGACGGCGAGTTCCTCTCGCTGGACCGGCTGAGTCTGACCACCCACACCGGCACACACGTCGACGCGCCCTCGCACTACGGCTCCCGGACGACGTACGGCACCGGCGTGCCCCGGCACATCGACGCGATGCCGCTGGAGTGGTTCCTCGCCCCCGGGGTCGTCCTGGACGTCCGGGGCCGCGAGGCGGGTGTCGTCGACGCGGCGGACCTGCGCAAGGAACTCGACCGGATCGGCTACGCGCTCGCCCCGTCCGACATCGTGCTCCTGCACACCGGCGCATCCGCGTGGTCGGGCACGAGCCGGTACTTCACCGACTTCGTCGGTCTCGACGCGAGCGCCATCGCCTTCCTGCTCGACGCGGGCATCCGGGTGGTCGGCACCGACGCGTTCAGCCTGGACGCGCCGTTCACCACGATCATCGCCGAGTACCGGCGCACCGGGGACCCCGCCGTGCTCTGGCCGGCCCATGTCGCCGGACGCCACCGGGAGTACTGCCAGATCGAGCGGCTCGCGGGCCTCGAGGAGCTGCCCGCGCCGTACGGCTTCCAGGTGGCCTGCTTCCCGGTGAAGGTCGCCGGCGCCGGGGCCGGCTGGGCGCGCGCGGTCGCCCTCGTCGACGACCAGGGCCCCCTGACCAGACCCTGACCCGAGGAGAATCCATGTACAGCACCGACCTCGCCGAGGTCTACGAGACGGTGTACCGCAGCCGGGGCAAGGACTGGGCGGCGGAGGCCGAGGACATCGCGGCCGTGGCACGCCGGCACGCCCCGGGTGCCGACACGCTGCTCGACGTGGCCTGTGGCACCGCCGCCCATCTCGGCCCCTTCAGCAAGCTCTTCGCCACGGCGGAGGGCCTGGAGATCGCGGCGCCCATGCGTGATCTGGCGCTGGAGCGGTGGCCCGGCCTGACCATCCACGAGGGCGACATGCGCGACTTCGACCTCGGTCGCCGCTACTCCGTCGTCACCTGCATGTTCTGTGCCATCGGCTATCTGGGCAGCGTCGAGGAAATGCGCTCCGCCGTGGCCTCGATGGCCCGTCACCTCGAACCGGGAGGCGTGCTGGTCATCGAACCCTGGTGGTTCCCCGAGCAGTTCAAGGAAGGGTTCGTGGCCGGGGACCTGGCCCGCGAGGGCGACAGGACCGTCGCCCGGATCTCCCACTCCACCCTCCAGGGACGCGCGACCCGGATGGAGGTCCAGTTCCTCGTCGGCGAGCCGTCGGGCATCCGGACCTTCACCGAGATCGACGTACTGACCCTGTTCACGCGTGAGGAGTACGAGCAGGCGTTCACGGACGCCGGCTGCTCCGTCGCGTACCAGCCGGGCCCGCCGACCGGCCGTGGCCTCTTCACCGGAGTCAAGGAGCGGGAGGTGTCCGGGCGATGACCACCTATGTCTGGGACTATCTGCGGGAGTACGCCGAGGAACGCGAGGAACTCCTCGACGCCGTCGACACGGTGTTCCAGTCCGGTCAGCTCGTCCTCGGACAGAGCGTCTCCGGCTTCGAGCAGGAGTTCGCCGCCTACCACGGGCAGCCGCACTGCGTCGGCGTCGACAACGGCACCAACGCCCTCGTCCTCGGCCTCCAGGCGCTCGGCGTGAAGCCGGGCGACGACGTGCTCACGGTGTCCAACACGGCGGCCCCCACGGTCCTGGCCATCGACGCCGTGGGAGCCCGGCCGGTCTTCGTCGACGTGCGCGAGGAGGACTACCTCATGCGCACCGACCTGCTGGAGGGCGCGCTCACCGAGCGGACCACGGCGATCGTGCCGGTGCACCTGTATGGGCAGTGCGTCGACATGGCCGCGGTGACCGCCTTCGCCGGGCGCCACGGCCTGAAGGTCCTGGAGGACTGCGCCCAGGCCCACGGCGCCCGCCACCACGGCCGGCTCGCCGGGACCATGGGCGACGCCGCGGCCTTCTCCTTCTACCCGACGAAGGTCCTCGGGGCGTACGGCGACGGCGGCGCGGTGGTCACCCACGACTCCGGCACGGACGCGGAGCTGCGCCGGCTGCGCTACTACGGCATGGAGGACAGGTACTACGTTGTCCAGACTCCCGGGCACAACAGCCGCCTCGACGAGGTCCAGGCCGAGATCCTCCGCCGCAAGCTACGGCGCCTCGACACCTACGTCGAGGGCCGGCGGCGCGTGGCGCGACGCTATGCGGAGGGGCTGGGGGACACCGGCCTGGTCCTGCCCGCGAACGCGGTGGGCAATGATCACGTCCACTACGTCCACGTGGTCCGCCACCCCGAGCGGGACCGGATCATCGAGCGGCTCAAGGCGTACGACATCGAGCTGAACATCAGCTACCCCTGGCCGGTGCACACGATGTCCGGCTTCGCGCACCTCGGCTACCACGAGGGCGATCTGCCGGTGACCGAGCGGCTGGCGAAGGAGATCTTCTCGCTGCCGATGTACCCCTCGCTGCCGCGGCACGTCCAGGAGAAGGTGATCGAGGCGCTCCGCGAGGTGATCGCCGGCCTGTGACGCCGTGTCCCTGTGCGAAACGCCGTGTCCCGGTGAGGCGGACCGCCTCACCG
>NZ_JBSHKH010000250.1:0-3995 GCF_053643595.1 Streptomyces sp. NPDC055506
AGGGCGGCCCTGGCGTAATTACGACAACCTGCGTCGCGCCCGCCGCTGTCTCATGTGGTGACCACGACGATGGTGACCATGCCAGGCGATCTCGCCCGGCGACTGGTCACCGACAAGTTGTGGGCCCTGACGGAGCCGCTGCTGCCACCGTTCACACCGCGCCGACAGGGAGGGGGCACCGCGCCCGTCGACGAGCGCAGGATGCTCACGGCGGTGGTGTGGGTGCTGACCAGCGGTTGCCCCTGGCGGATGCTGCCGCCCTGGCTCGAGGTCTCACCGGCGACCGCGCACCGCCGCTTCACCGCCTGGACGGAGGCCGGCGTGTGGCGACGGCTGTACCGGGCCGCGGTGCGTAACGGACTCGCCGTCCCGGGCGATTCCGGGTGGGCCGCCGCGATCGTGAAGGCCGCGGGGCTGCAGGCCGGGCAGGCACCACGCGAGACGTCCACAAAGAGTTAGATTCACTCAGCAACTATCCAATCCGGACAGCACCGACACCCTTGACTCCCGATTGGCCGCCTTCATCGGCCCCCCCTTCGCCCCACCGCAGGGCTTCGCCCCGTACCGGCCGGCTCGAGGCCGGTCAGCCGGCCAGCAGCTTCTTCACCACGGCGGCGACACGGCCGCCCTCGGCCAGCCCGGCCACCTTCGGGTTCACGATCTTCATGACCGCGCCCATGGCCCGCGGCCCCTCGGCACCGGCTGCCTTGGCCTCCTCGACGGCCTGGGCCACGATCTGCTGGAGCTCGTCGTCGGACAGCTGCTTGGGCAGGTACTCGGCGAGCACCTCGCCCTCCGCCTTCTCCCGCTCGGCGCTCTCGGCACGACCGCCCTGCGCGAAGGCCTCGGCCGCCTCGCGGCGCTTCTTGGCCTCGCGGGTGATCACCTTCTGCACCTCGTCGTCGGAGAGCTCGCGCTTCTCCTTGCCCGCGACCTCCTCCTTGGTGATCGCGGCGAGCGTCAGCCTGAGCGTCGAGGAGCGGAGCTCGTCGCGCTCCTTGATCGCAACGTTGAGGTCTTCCTGCAGCTTCGACTTGAGCGTGGTCATGGGGCTGATTGTCGCAGGTGCCGGAGGAAAGACGCCCCCTGTTTTGCGGGGCGGGGGCGGGACTGTGGTGTCGAAGCGCCGGTGCCGCCAGGGGATTTCGGGGCACCGCCCGGGCAGGGTCGACGTCCGGGGTCTGAGACGATGGTCGTATGCGCGCGCGATACGGAGTCCCCCTGGGAATCGCGGCGGCTGGTGCCGCCGGTCTGTTGTACGCCGCGGGCTTCGAAGCCCGCTCCTTCCGCCTCCGACGGGTCACCGTCCCCGTCCTGCCCCCCGGAATGCGCCCACTGCGTGTGCTGCAGGTCTCCGACATCCACATGGTCGGCGGCCAGCGCAAGAAGCAGCGCTGGCTGCGTTCCCTGGCGGGCCTGCGCCCCGACTTCGTGATCAACACGGGCGACAACCTCTCCGACCCGGAGGGCGTCCCGGAGGTCCTGGACTCGCTCGGCCCCCTGATGGACTTCCCGGGCGCGTACGTCTTCGGCTCGAACGACTACTACGGCCCCACGCTGCGCAACCCCGCCCGCTACCTGCTGGAGAGGGCCCAGGGCCGCCACGGCCTCAACGGCAACGCCCCGGCCGTGGGCGTGGTGCACAACCCGTGGGAGGACCTGCGGGACGGTTTCGACGCGGCGGGATGGCTCAACCTGACCAACACCCGCGGCACGCTCAAGATCGAGGGCGTCTCACTGGAGCTGACGGGCCTGGACGACCCGCACATCAAGCGGGACCGCTACGCGCAGGTGGCCGGCGGCCCGTCCGACTCCGCCGACTTCTCGATGGGCGTCGTCCACGCCCCCTACCTGCGCGCCCTGGACGCCTTCACGGCCGACGACTACCCCTTGATCCTGGCCGGCCACACCCACGGCGGCCAGCTGTGCATCCCCTTCTACGGCGCCCTGGTCACCAACTGCGACCTGGACACGGACCGGGTGAAGGGCCTGTCGACGCACACGGTGGAGGACCGTACGTCGTATCTGCACGTGTCGGCGGGCTGCGGTACGAGCCGGTACACGCCGGTACGGTTCGCGTGCCCGCCGGAGGCGACGCTGCTGACGCTGGTGGGGCGGGAGTAGCCGGAGCGGCGGAGGCGACGCTGCCGGCCCAGGTGGGGCGGGAACGTCGCGAGTAGCTGGGGTGCGGCCGGGCTAGCGGGTCGGAGCGGCGGGGGTGATCGGCGGAATATCGGGTAACCAGGTAACCCACACAGCCCCGCCCGCATCGCCCCCTATGTCCGTTTCTGCCAGCGTGGGGGCATGACCGCCCCGATACCCAGGGACATCCCGGACCTGCCCGCGATACCGAGCAGGCCCGCGCTGAAGCCCTCCCCCGTCCCGGCCACGGCCGTCGTCAGCCCGGTCCGCCGCCCCGCGGCCGCGGCCTTCCGCCTACTGGTCGCCTTCGCGGCGGCCGGCGGCGTGACACTCGAACTGCTCCTCGGCGACCCGTCCCGGGCCCTGGGCTACTTCGCGATCCAGAGCAACATCCTGCTGGCGCTGGTCATGGCCGTGTCGGCCCGCCGCGCCTGGTCGGCCTGCCGCCCCCTGCCGGGAGCCCTGCTGGGCGCGACGACCCTCTACGTCGTCATCGCGGCCCTGGCATACCACGTGCTCCTGGCGAACGAGGCGAGTCCCTTCTCCCTCACGGGCGAAGCGGCCCACCCGACGGGCTGGCAGGCCCTCACCCACTACACCCTCCACACGGTGACCCCGATCGCCGCCGTACTGGACTGGCTCCTGCTCACGCCCCCCGGCCGCCTGCACCTGCGCCAGGCCAGCACCTGGCTGCTCTACCCCCTGGCCTACCTGGCCTTCTCCCTCATCCGAGGCGAACTGCTCCTCCCGGGCTCGTCCGGCCGCTACCTCTACCCGTTCCTCGACGTCGACCAGGACGGCTACAAGAAGGTCCTGGGCAACGCCCTCCTCCTCGGCCTCTCCCTCTACGCCCTGGCGGTCCTCCTCGTAGCCCTCGACCACGCCCGCCCGAACCCCCTCCGGCACCCCTGGAAAACCGGATTTCGTCTCTAGCCACCGGTGGGCTAAAGTAAACGACGTCGCCGCGACAGCAGCGACATCGGGGTGTAGCGCAGCTTGGCAGCGCGCTTCGTTCGGGACGAAGAGGTCGTGGGTTCAAATCCCGCCACCCCGACAGAGACACAAGGTCAGACCCACCTACGGAGATCCGTAGGTGGGTCTGATTCGTTGTGCGTGTCTATCTGCGTGACTACGGCTCCGGACCCCGCTTGAAGATGCCGTCCATGAGCACGGCGCTGGTCTGGATCACGGGCCGGATCTGCTTCGATCCCCTCGGCGTCCTTGAGTGTCTGGCGCAAGGCGCGCCGGACGTTGGTCGCGTCGAGCGGCTTGCCTGCGGCCGAGGAGAAGACCAACCGTGTTCGGGGCACTGAGCACAGCTCGACGACGCTGCGCTTCACCTTGTCCCGGGCCATGGCCCACTTGACCGAACGGTTCAGGCAGGAGTGGACGGCCTGCAGCGTGCGGGTGCTGAGGGTCTTGGCCTTGACAGCCAGCCAGCGGTCGACGTCTTCCGCGCTGAGGTCGCGGAGCTTTCGGGGCCGATGGACGCATCGCAAGACCATCCTCGTGGTCCCGCAACACCTCCTTGAGCCTGGTCTTCGCCTCTGTCCGCTTGAGGCCAGCGACGACCTCATACCTGGGCAGCCCGAAATTCACAAGAGAGGTGACTGCGTCAATCCGCCGGCAGAGCTGGGCAACCCCTCCGAGTAAAGGGAATACCTGCCAGAATGTGACTGATCGCAAGTAGTGCTACGGGTACGACCTGGTGTCGGCTGGAAAGAAGTGCTCCTCGAACTACATCGCGGATGTGAAGCACAAGTCAACGGTCAGGGTCCAGAACGTCGATCATTCAAGTGGCTGGGCGGCGAAGGGGAAGACTTCCTACGCCAACTCAACGCAAGGTGTGGCAT
>NZ_JBSHKH010000251.1:0-3945 GCF_053643595.1 Streptomyces sp. NPDC055506
CCGTCACACCGTGCGGGCCACCGTTCGGTTCAGGACTGCTGCCGGGCGAGGCGTTCGGCGGAACGCTTCCGCGACGGCTGGAGCGGGTCGGCGCCGGAACCGGCGCCCTTGCCGGGAGCCCATTCCCAGCCCTGGATCTTCGCCGCGGTCGCCGCCAGCCGGCTGTCGCCGGGCTTGACGTCGAGGTAGAACAGCGCCTCGTCCGGGCGCTTGTCGTCCCCGCCCCACCGGACCACGCCGTCGCACTCGGCGAGGATGTCCCGGATCACCACCGTCTGCTGCGGGAAGAAACCGCCCCGCACCCCGGCGGGGTAGTAACCCGGCCGGATCTGCACGGCCGTGCCGGAGGCCTGGTTCGACTCGGCCAGGCCCTTGCGTACCGTCGAGGGCCGGCGCCAGCCGGTGACGTCGCCCCGGCGCAGTTCGTCGATCTCGTAGTGGAAGCGGCGGATCACATGGACGAGGACGGTCTCGACGTCGCCCATGCGGATCTGGACGCCGTCGACGGGGGTGCCGGGGACGGGTCTGGTGTAGATGTGCCCGTGGTCGTCCGCGGTCCTTTCCATCTCCCAGCCGTTCGTCGACGGGACACCGGTCAGGAGTCGCTTGTCGCGTTCCTGCGCCTTGCGTACCGCCTCCCGGACCTTGTCCGGATCCGGGCCCTGGGACGCGGCCCGGGCGGGAGAGGAGAGCAGTGAGGAGCCGAGGGCCGTGCCCGCGGCGATGAAGGCGGCACGCCGCAGCGCACTTCGGCGGGACAGGTCGGTTGTCACGTGTCGGTGTCCTTCTTGTGGTGGGCGATGGCGAGTCCGGTGAGGACGAGGGAGCAGACCCCGAGTACGGCGACTGCCGGGTTGATGTACGAGGGGATGAGGGCCTCGACGACCCGCCCGTCACTGGTCCGGCAACCGAAGTGCAACGGGACGAAGCTCGGGGCGTAGCCACTGAGCTTGTCTCCGACCGAGTCGCGGCATGCCTGGGACCGGGCGTAGTCGTCGAGGAGGAACAGATGGAGGAGTCCCCATGTGTACATGGCGATCGTCGCGTCCCAGGCCAGCACGGCAGCGGACCGGGCTGTGAACGTCTCCTTCCTCCGCGCGGCTCGTATCAGGCGTTTGATCCCGTGGACGGTGAGGGGCACCACCGTGATGAGGCAGGCCAGGAGCAGCACCAGCAACAGCGCGCCGTCGTGGGCGGCGTAGGGCTCGTCTCCTGACATGTGCGCTCCCCTGCTAGTAGTTGCGGGAGATGGAGTTGTACTTCTCCATCACGTAGTACAGCCCCATCCGCTTCTTGGCCTCCGTCATCGCGGGCTCGCCGGGGCCCTGGTACCGGCGGAGGACCTCGTAGATCTCCGTGTCCGTGTAGCCGAGGGTCGGCTTGCGCAGGGCCGGGGAGTCGTCGTCGCCGCCGGGCTTACCGTCGATGTCCCACATGTGGATGATGGCGACGCTGGTGAGGGCGAACGTCTCGCTGTCGTAGGCCTGCTTCCAGGCGTTGTACTTGTCCTCGTCCTTCGAGTAGTCCCGGCGCGGCTGGTCCGAGGAGTAACCCTTGTCGAGGGCGTGGTTCCAGGCACCGATCAGAGTGCCGGCCCGCTGCTTGGCGATGCCCGTGGACGTCTCACGGATGTACTGGCGCGTGGTGTTGAAGGCGGTGATGACCGCGAGCCAGGCCGCCTCGTCCTGAGGGGTGATGTGCCGCATCTCCCAGTAGGCGGTCGTCTGGATGAGCGCCTTGCGCATGTTGTATCTGCGGGAGAGGTCGGTGATCAGCTCGTCGTGCGCGGTGACGGTCCGTTCGAAGCACTTCCAGTGCTGCCAGCTGCGGGTGCCGCCGTCGAGGGGGAATCCGAGCGATTCCATGTACTTGCCGACGTCCGTCTGCATGGCCGTGGTGACGTCGGGGTGCAGCCGGGTGTCCTGCTTGACACCTCTCGGCGGGTTGAACGATCCCTGACCGGTGTCACGCCCGGAGGCGATGTTGACATCGATGTTGATCGAACCGCTTCCGGAGCCGACCGTCTTGGTGACGATCTGGTCGTAGGCCCAGTTCTCGGGGAGCGGATAGCCGAAGTTCCCCGAGAATCCGGAGGACATGTCGGAGACGAACGAGGCCGAGGCGTGGCCCGCTTCCGACACGCGCGTGCACACGTTGCGGGGGCCGTAGACGCCGACGCCGTAGCGGTTGCCGTCGTCGCGCATCGCGTCCTCGATGCCCTTGAAGTGGGGCAGGACGTTGTCGGTGACCTCGTAGTCGTAGGCGTCGAAGTCGACCGCGAAGAATATCCTCGATCCCGGCTTGAAGCCGTGGTCGAGTGCCGCGTTGATCGCGGCCTGTCCGGCCGCTCGGCCCAGGGGGTAGCTGAAGTCCTCGGCGCCCCGCCCGAAGGTCTGGTAGATCGGGAAACAGCGCAGCCCCTGGTCGGCGATGGTCTGCAGCTCGCCGGTCTGGATCTCCTTCTCGGGGACCTTGCCGCCGCCGGGGATCGGGTTGGTCAGGTAGCGCCCGACGATGGTGATGCCTTCCGCCTTGAGCGCCTTGGCCCTGTCGGGGGTGATGCGGGTGACGCCGTCGGACGCCGTGCCCTTGCGGTTCTGGTCACCGTAGGACACGAGGAGGGAGGCCCAGGTGGAGAAGTCGCCCTTCCCGGTCACGGGCAGCTTGACGAACGACTGGAACGAGCGGACCGCTTCCGCGTGGGCGGCGGTGAAGGTGCTGCCGAAGGAGACGGAGCGCTGGTTGAGCAGCAGGCCGCCGGTGAACAACTGCACCCAGGTGCCGGACGAGCCCACCGACAGGGTGTGCTCCTTCAGACCCGCCTGGGTGCCGGGGCCGAACACCCCGTTGGCGACCCCGTCGGCCATCCCGATGGTGTACTGGACCGCGTAGAGCATCGCCTGGGCGACGGTGCGGGAGTGATGACCGTCGCACGCGATGATGAAGAAGTCCCGGCGGTTGATGAATTCGCCGTTCATCCACTGCTGCACGGCGCGGATCTGGGCGGAGCCGTTGTTGACGGTGACGTACGGGTCCATGTTCAGAAGGCCCTTGAGTACCTTCGGGACCACTTCACCGCCGGGGAAGGCGAAGTCGACGCCCATGTCCTTCTTGAGCTTGATCACCGAGTCGCGGACACGGTCGTTGTACTTGCCGTCGATCTCGCCGCCGTCGTACCCCTTGCAGTACAGGCCGGCCTGGACGATCCGGATGATGTTCGCCGGGACGCCGGAAGCGCCGATGCGCGGGTACTTCGACTGGAGCGTGGAGAGCGTGCCGGGACCGAAGTTGTCCGACAGTCCGGAGATGCCCAGCTCGTACTGGAGCGCCCGGGTGAGGGCGAACATGACGGTCCAGCCGGTCTCGCCGTTCTCGACGAGCCGCGATATGCCCAGCTTCGCACCGTTGTCATAGGTGGCGTTGAGGAACGTCTGGGCTCTGCGCACCATCTCATCGGCCATGGGCGTGGCTCTCCTTCACAAGGGTCGTGTCCGGGTACCGGAGCGTGACGGCACCCCCATCCGGCGTGGGACCGGGAGGAGTTGACGAGGGACGGCCTCACCAGGAGGCGAGACGACTCAGAGGCGCGACATGACGGCACGACTGCGAAGAAGATGTGCGCATGACAGACGGCACGGCGACATCAGAAACCTCCCCCGTTCCGGTGGCGTGGTCAGTGCACCGGATTTGGTGATCACCATAGGCACAGCGCGAGCAGGGGGAGCAAGGGCTTTACTTCTGGGGCAATTGGTGCCGTGGCGCGAATCCGACCCGCCCCCGCACCCGGTTCCGGAACAAATGGCCGAGTCGGCTCGCGCACTCCAGAACAGTGAAGAAACCGTGAAACGGAATGACGGCGAGAGGGACACTTCAGGCCGGAAATCTGTCCGAAACCGGAGGCTCGGGCAGCCAGGCGATCAGGCGGTTCCGCTCGCGGAGCAGGAG
>NZ_JBSHKH010000252.1:0-3638 GCF_053643595.1 Streptomyces sp. NPDC055506
GGATCCGCCACAAACCGCCCCGCCGTCAGACCCGCACGATTCAGATACCCCCGCGTTACCAGAGCGCCGCCGATATACAGCTCACCCACCGCACCCGGCGCCACTGGTTCAAGGCCGCCGCCCAGGACATACATACGGGTGTTCCACGCGGGTCGGCCCAGTGACACCACGCCCGCCTTGACTTGATCCTGAGGCGCAATGCGGTACTCCATACAACCGACAGTCGTCTCGGTCGGGCCGTACTCATTCATCACCGTGGTCTCGGGATGACCACGGCGCCACTCCTCAAGTGCTTCACCCAGCAGCGCCTCGCCACCCAAGACCAGCTCACTCAGTTGCGAGCCCACCTCGGGTCGGCTGTCCAGCAACGTCAGGTAACTCGGCGTCGCCTTCAGGAACGTCGGCTCGCAGAGCGGTACCTCAGCCACCTCTTCCAGCTCGGCTATATAGACACAACCGCCATGGAGCAATGGCGCGTAGAGGGCTGTGACTGTCAGGTCGAACGACAGCGGCGAGTGCAGCAGTGCCGCTCCGCGCACTCCCGGATACGTCTCCGCCGCCCAACTCAGATAGGCGACGAGCGACCGATGCTCGACGACAACGCCCTTTGGCCTACCGGTCGATCCCGACGTGTAGATGACATACGCCGGATCCACCGCCGACCCTGGGCGTGCAAGGTTGCTGTCAGCCTGTCCGTCGTGGAGCCCGACCTCATCGGTGAACACGCACTGCGCAGTGTCCTGAATCGGCAGCTCCGAGGCCGACTCGACCGTGGTCACTACCACCTCGGGGCCGGCATCCCGGAGCATGAACGCAACCCGCTCGCTGGGATGATCCAGGTCGATGGGCAGGTAGGCACCGCCGGCCTTGAGGACCGCGAGGACCGCCACGACCATGTCCGCCGACCGCGGCAGCGCCAGCCCGACCAGACGTTCCGGACCCACACCCCGCTTCACCAACACCCGCGCCAACCGGTTCGCCCGGGCATTCAACTCCCTGTAACTCAGACGGGCATCGCCGCAGACCACCGCGACCGCGTCCGGGGTTCGCGCTGCCTGGACCTCGAACAACTCGGACACCGTGCCATCCGGCACCGCACGAGTCGTCTCGTTGAACTCGACCAGCAGCCGCTCCCGTTCACCGGCAACCAGCGCATCGACGGCAGCAACCCGCTGATCAGGATCGTCCAGCATCGTGTGGAGCAAGTGCTTCAATCGGCTCAGCATCGTCTCAGCCGCCGATGTGTCAAACAGCTCGCTGTCGTACCGAAGCTGCAACCCCAACTTGTCACCCGGCAACACACCGAGCTTCAAGGGATAGTGGTCGCCGTCGTAGCCTTCGATGCCGGTGATCGTCAGCCCTCCGGGCAGGTCAGCACTGTCGACGGCGACGGGGTAGTTCTCGAACACGTAGAGAGTGTCGAAGAGTTCACCCTGGCCGGCCGCACGCTGGATGTCGGTCAGGCCCAGGTACTGGTGGTCGCTGAGCCGGGACTGCTCCTCCTGCACCCGGGCCATCAACTCGGTCAGCGTCAGCGACGGGGCACAGGAAACCCTGACCGGAACGGTGTTGATGAACAGGCCGACCATCTGCTCGATGCCGGGAATCTCCGCAGGCCGCCCCGACACCGTCATACCGAAGACGACATCGTCCTTGCCCGTCAGCCGGGCCAGCAACAACGCCCACGCCGTCTGCAGCACCGTGTTCACCGTCAGCCCATGCCGACGAGCCAACTGCCTTATCGCTGAATCAGCTTCGCCGGACAGCTGAACCACGGTCTCCTCACGCGTGCCGGCTTGTGAGCGGTGGCCGGCGGGCGCGAGCCTCGTCGGTTCCGCCCCGGCCAGCACCTCACGCCACACCTCCTCGGCCTGGGTACGGTCCTGCCGTGCCAGCCAGGCCGGATAAGGCCGGTAGGGCACCGGCGCGGGCAGCGCACTGTCGTCCCCGCCCCACCCGTACAGCTCGAACAGCTCCTGCACAACCAGCGGACTCGACCAGCCGTCCAGCAGAATGTGATGGTTCATGATCACGAGCTTGTGCCAGTCGGGGGCGAGGCGGATCACCAGGAAGCGCATCAGCGGCGCGCTGGCCATGTCGAAACGGGCAGCCCGTTCCTCCTCCAGCAGCCGCGCCACCCGCTCACGCTGACCGGCCCCGGAATACTCGCTCAGATCAACCTCACGCCACGGCACACTCACCGAACCAGCGATCACCTGCACCGGCTCACCGTTCTCCCGCTCGCGGAAGCACGCCCGCAAACTGGCATGACGGCCCACCAGCACCTCCACCGACCGCCGCAACACCCCCGCATCCAAGACGCCCGCCAGGTCCAGCACCAACTGGACGTTGTAGATGTCGGCGGTGTCCTCGTCGAACAGCGCGTGGAACAACAGCCCTTCCTGCAACGGCGACAGCGGCAGCACATCCTCGACGGCCATCCCCTCGCCGGCCCACCCATCGAGCTGCTCCTGGTCGAGGGTGACCAGGGGGAAGTCCGAGGGGGAATGCCCGCCGGCCTCCGGCAGGGCCGCATGCCCCGCCAAAACCCCCAGCATCCGAACCCACAGACCAGCCAGCTCCTCAACCTCATCCCGGTCCAGGACCCCCTGCGGCCAGGACCATGCCGCATCCAGCCGCACGTCCTCACCACTGCCGTGCGCGATCGCGTTGATCTCCAGACAGTGGGACATCGCCATGTCCGGATCGGCACCGACGGGTACGCCGACTGTGGTGCCGGCGTCGGTGTCATGGGTGGTGTCGAAGCGGCCGAGGTAGTTGAAGGCGATCTGGGGCCGGTCATAGCCGGCCAGAACCGGGGCGGTACCGGGATTCAGGTAACGCAGCAGCCCGTAACCGAACCCGTCATCGGGCAGCGCGTTCATCTGCTCCTTGACCCGCTTGACCACCCCGCCCAACGCCGGACCACCCGCCCACACCTCATCCCAGTCCACCTCACCCACATCCAGCCGGACCGGGAAAATCGTCGTGAACCAGCCCACCGTCCTGGACAGATCCACCCCCTCCACATCCACCCGCCCATGCCCCTCCACATCCACCAGCACATCCCCACGACCCCGCTGACCACGCCGGCCGTGCTGATCATGCTGGTGGCGCCAGGCGGTCACCGCCAGTGCCAGCGCCGTCAGCAGCACATCATCGGCACCCGCATGGAACAGCGCCGGCACCCGCGTCAGCACCGCCTCACTCACCCCGGCCGGCACCGACACCGACACCACACCCGCACCACCGACCGTGTCCCGCACCCCATCCAGCGCACGCCGCCCCAGCAACGCCTCCCGCCCCGCACCCTCCAACACCCCACACCACAAAGGAAGCTCACCCGCCCGGGCCTCGGCCAGAGCCGGAAGCATCCCCGCCCACCGGCGGAACGACGTCGCCACCGCATCCAGCACCGGCCGCTCACCAGCCGCCACAGCCCCCCACGCCGCCGCCAGATCCGGCAACAGAATCCGCCACGACACCCCATCCACCGCCAGATGATGCACCACCAGCACCAACCACCCCGACCCCGCCGCCTGCGGACCCGGATCGAACCACACCGCCTGCCACACCCTCCCCACACCCGGCGCCAGACGACACCGCGCCGCCTCCCCCGCCACCGACGCCACCCGCGC
>NZ_JBSHKH010000253.1:0-3455 GCF_053643595.1 Streptomyces sp. NPDC055506
ACAAAAACACTCATACTTCCGCCGCCCGTCTCTTTTTTTTATACCCCACCGGGGGGTGGGGGGGCGGGCCCCCCCTAAAACCGGGGCCCCCACTCCCGCTCCGTGCATCCCTGAGTGGTATCCGATCCTGCCTCGAGGATGTGTTCGCGCACTATGCGTGTATGGCTGAACCCGGCCTGGCAACTGGAATCGGCCGACGGCACGGTGACATTCCAGGGCGAGAAGAAGAAATACGTCCTCGATGACGGCAAGGGCACGGTCAGCCGGCTGCTGGAAGCCCTCGACGGCGGCTGCGAGAACGCAGCCCTCGAAGCGCTGACGCGTCGTGACCCCGAATGCGCGGGCCTTGTCAGAGCCCTTCGGAAACGCGGTCTTCTCATCGAGTCGCCCTCGGGGCCCGCGGGCGACGACAGTGTCCATGCCCGGCAGTGGGGACATCTGGCTCTGCACACACACCGCCCTGACGAGGCACAACGCCGCATCTGCGGTGCCAAGGTCATGGTCATGGGCGTCGGCGGCACCGGCAGCGTGATCCTCCAGCACCTCATCGGAGCCGGGGTCAGGCGCTTCGTCCTGCTCGATGCCGACAAGGTGCAGCTGAACAACCTGAACCGTCAGTTCACCTTTCCCAGGGCAGCCGTGGGCGAACCCAAACTGGACGCGGCCCGCACCTATATCCGTGACCGTGTGCCGGACGCCGACATCTCGCTCGTCGACCGGTTCGTCGGATCAGCACCGGAAATCGGCGAGGTCCTGGAAACGCATGCGGACGTCGATGTCATCGCCGTCTGCATCGACCAGCCGATCGGCAGCATCTCCGATGCGGTGGCCGAATCGGCCTGGCGCCGGAATATACCGTCGATATTCGGTGGTGTCGGCATGCAGAGGGGCTTCTACGGGCCGCTCTTCGCCCCGGGGAGATCGACCGTTACTCCCGATCAGCTCTCTTTTCCGGTGCGCGCCGACGCCGCGCCGGAGAATGATGCCGGGAATCTACGGAGCACGCGCTATTCCTTCGGCCCCAACAACACCA
The DNA here is from genome assembly GCF_053643595.1 of Streptomyces sp. NPDC055506. NCBI lineage: Bacteria > Bacillati > Actinomycetota > Actinomycetes > Kitasatosporales > Streptomycetaceae > Streptomyces > Streptomyces sp. NPDC055506. The sequence goes on from NZ_JBSHKH010000253.1 coordinate 1,034, forward strand.
TCGTCGGTGCCTGGATGGCCGCTGCGATCATTCATCATCTGGCGGGCATCACCGAGCTCGTCGAATACGACGCACGAAAAATCATCGACTTCGAAACCGGTAATATCATCGCCCAGGCCCCATAAGCGGGCGCTCGGCATGCTGTGGTGAAGGCTTTGAGCGGCTGTACCTCGCCCTAGCGATGCGGTTCGCGCCAAAGACGCAGCAGTATCGCGCCAAAGGGGAAGCGGCATGTCCAAGCCGATCCGTGTGGAAACGGACCTGATTCCGTCGGGCCTCTACGGCGCGGCCGACGACTGGACCGGCCTGACGGTCACACGCCAGCTCGCCCGCCCGCTCTTCGTGGAAGGCCCCAACCGCACCCTGAGGCCGGGTCTGCTGCACAACGCGCTCCGCCTGGACGAGAAACGCTGGGACTTCGCCCTGCGGCCCGGTGCGCAATGGTCCGACGGCCGGCCGATCCACGCTCGCGACATCGCCCGGCACATCGCGGCAGTCGCCAGGCAGGCCGGCCCCTTCGCCTGGCTCGTGTCGCTCATCGAGCAGCTCCAGCCCCTCGACCCCGACCGGCTGCTGCTGACCACCCGCCGGCCCGTCGGCAATCTGCCCGCGCTCCTGGCCAACCCCGTCTTCGGCCCCCGGCACAGCGACCCGGCCGTCACCAGCGGCGCCTACACCCTGGCCGACGGCCCGTCCGGTGAAATCCGCCTGCGAGCCACCGGCCCCTGGCCCGATGTCACCTACGTCCTGTCGTCCGGCGCCGAGCACGGACAGCGCCTCTACGACCGAAGAGCCGTCGACATCACCTGCCCGACGACGTTCCCCGTGGCCCGGTGGGCACATCGCGCCGACTACCCGGATCTCCAGGTCGACGACCTCGACATCGCCGTCGCCCTCCTGCCGCCGAGCGGTATGGCCGAGGCACACAAGAACGCCGTCGCCGCCGCCCTCGACCGCCGGGACCTGTCGCGCAGGCTGCACGGCGCCCTCAGCCCACTGGACTCCTTAACGGGCATGTGGGACCCCCATCGACCACCTGTCGCACCAGCCCGCGCGGTACACGAACGGTTGCCGGCGCCCGGGCGCACCCCCGCCCGACTGGTCTTCCCGGACTTCTCACCGAACCGGGAGACGGCACAGATCCTCGCCGACCAGATCGGCGAGAACACCGGACTCACCCTCCGGCCCGAGGCCATCGACTACCGGGCCTATCTCACCGAACTCCACACCACGCACCGCGAAGACTTCCGCCTCGTGCTGATGGCCTCGCCCTGGCCCGACCCGGCCGCCCTCCTCCTCCCCTTCGCCCGCCGCCCGGCGGCCCAGCTTCCCGGAGGGCCCGCGTCCGCGTTCAAGGACATCGTGCACCGGGCTCTCGCAGCGGACGACCTCCAGGACCGCCTCGGCCACTGCGCCGAGGCCGAACAGCTGCTGAGCGCGACCGGCGAAGTCTGCCTGGTCGGACGGCTCAGGTCGGCGGCCCGGCTACGCGTGAAGAACTACGTCAGCCCGCCGTCCGGCTGGGCCGACCTGTCGGTGTGCGAACTCCCGCAAGACTGAGGACAAGCGATGGCAAAGATCAACTACTTGAAGGTCAACGAGCAGTACTGGGATTCCAACAGCGAGCTCTACCACGATGCCCACCCCGAGCACTTCGACGCCGACAGACACCCGTCCTGGGGGATCTGGCACCTTCCGGAGAGCGACCTCAAGATCTTCACCGATGACCTCCCGGCCGGCTCCCGGATCATCGACCTCGGCTGCGGCATCGGGCACGACACCACCGGGTTCGCCCGCGCCGGACACGAGGCCTACGGCGTCGAACTCTCCTCCGGCCAGCTCTCGCGCGCCCTCGGCGAAGGAGCCGCAGGCTTCGTCCAAGCCGCCGCGGAGCGCCTGCCGTTCCGTTCCGGGGTCTTCGACGCGGCCTTCTGCGACCACGGCGCGTTCGACTTCTCCCCACCCCAGCGCCTGCTCCAGGAAGCCCACCGGGTGCTCCGTCCCGGCGGCATCCTCGGGCTGTGCACCTACTCCCCGCTTCTGCAGATGTGCTTCGACAACCAGAGCGGCACGGTCGGCGAGCACCTCGCGAATCCGTACGGCGACGCCCGGATGAAGTACGGCGGCGATGTGGTGGTCTTCCACTCCACCTACGCCCAGTGGATCGACATGTTCCGCGACTGCGGGTTCTCCATCGAACGGCTGGTGGAACCCCTCGCCCCGGCCGACGGTGCCACCTACTTCAAGGAAGCCCTCGACCGGAACTGGGCGGAGAAGTGGCCGGCGGAAGTGGTGTGGAAGGTGCGCAAGCTCTGAGCCCGGGTTCTGAGCCCGGGTCTCAGGCCTCCGGTCGGCATTTCGTGTTTCACGTGAAACAGCGCGGCGGGGCGGGAGACTCGCAAGGTCGGACCTCGAGTCTCCC
>NZ_JBSHKH010000254.1:0-3452 GCF_053643595.1 Streptomyces sp. NPDC055506
CGGCGCGCACCTGGATCTCGGCGACTTCGACCGGGCCGCCGACTGGTTCGGCCGGGCCCTGGCCGAGCGGCTCGCCCGGGGCGAGCGGGCCGACGCCGCCCGGCTGTACGGGCGGATCGCCGCCGCCCACACCTTCGCGGGCCGCTACGGCGAGGCCCTGCGGAACTGGCGCGCTGCGATCTCCGGGCACCGCAAGCTCGGCGACGTGGCCGCCCAGGCGCGGGCCCTGAGCGAACTGGCGCGGGTCCAGGAGTACGCGGGCCGGCCCGACGAGTCGCTGCGCACCTGCCGGGAGGCCGCGGAATGGGCGCGGCGGGCCGAGGACACGCGGTTGCAGGCCGCGCTCCATCTGCGCCTCGCCGACACCCTCGACCACCTCGGCGACCCCGCGTCGGCCGGGCTGCACCGGGGCGCCGCCGAGCGGCTCCTCGGAGACATAAACCAGGAAGACGACCCTGACGCCTGCGAAATCCGTACCGCATCAGCTGAAGATTGATGCAATGAAAGGCTAGACAGCGGGAACACCTTCATTAGACTGGCCGTGCCGCACGTTCTCCTGCGGTCTCTCCCGGTGTGCCCGTGCGCGGCCGGGTATGTGTAGTAATGCCCCCATACCCTCTGAGCCAAGGACCGTGATCGACGTGAAGGTCGGCATCCCCCGCGAGGTCAAGAACAACGAGTTCCGGGTGGCCATCACCCCCGCAGGCGTGCACGAGCTGGTGCGTTATGGCCACCAGGTCGTCATCGAGCGCGGCGCCGGCGTCGGCTCCTCGATCGTGGACGAGGAGTACGTCCTCGCCGGTGCCCAGATCCTGGACACCGCCGACGAGGTGTGGGCCGCCGCCGACCTGCTGCTGAAGGTCAAGGAGCCCATCGCCGAGGAGTACCACCGCCTCCGCAAGGACCAGACGCTCTTCACCTACCTGCACCTCGCCGCCTCCAAGGAGTGCACGGACGCCCTCCTGGAGTCCGGCACCACGGCGATCGCGTACGAGACGGTCGAGCTGCCCAGCCGCGCGCTCCCGCTGCTCGCCCCGATGTCCGAGGTCGCGGGTCGGCTGGCCCCGCAGGTCGGCGCCTACCACCTGATGCGCGCCAACGGCGGCCGGGGCGTGCTGCCCGGCGGCGTCCCCGGCGTCCTGGCCGGCCGGGCCGTCGTCATCGGCGGCGGTGTCTCCGGCTGGCAGGCGGCGCAGATCGCCATCGGCCTGGGCTTCCACGTGACCCTGCTCGACAAGGACGTCAACAAGCTCCGTGAGGCGGACAAGATCTTCGGCACGAAGATCCAGACCGTCGTCTCGAACACCTTCGAGCTGGAGAAGGCCTGCCTGGAGGCCGACCTCGTCATCGGCGCGGTGCTGATCCCCGGCGCCAAGGCCCCGAAGCTGGTCACCAACGAGCTCGTCTCGCGGATGAAGCCCGGAAGTGTCCTTGTCGACATCGCGATCGACCAGGGCGGCTGCTTCGAGGACTCCCGTCCGACCACCCACGCCGAGCCGACCTTCCCGGTCCACGAGTCGGTCTTCTACTGCGTCGCCAACATGCCCGGCGCGGTGCCCAACACCTCCACCTACGCGCTGACCAACGCCACGCTGCCGTACATCGTGGAGCTCGCGAACCACGGCTGGGCGCAGGCGCTGCGCCGTGACCCGGCACTGGCCCGGGGCCTCAACACGCATGACGGCAAGGTCGTTTACCGCGAGGTCGCCGAGGCCCACGGCGTGGAGCACGTGGAGCTGGCCTCGCTGCTCGTCTGAGTCCGGCGGCCGGTATATCGGCTAAGTCATCAACCGGTAAAGGCGATACGTCAACACAGGCCGTCAACGCCGCGCACCCGGCCGGACCTTGCCCGACAAGGTCCGGCCGGATGTGTGTATGGTCACTTCGCGCTTCTCGAGCAACTCGCCTCGAACGTAACCCTTCAACCGATTCGCACACCGGTGAAACCTGCCGTGCGACGGCCGTACGCCCTTGACAGCGGGATGTTTCATTGCCGACACATCGGGCCGGGTCCGGCGGATTGTGTTGCTGCGGACGCCCGACACGCCATAGAGTCGCCAGTCGTCGGCATGGTGCCACGCTGACCTGTCTAGAAGTTTCCTGGTCACCAAGGAGGTAAGACGACTTGTGAATGAGTCGACATTTACTCCCGGGGGTGGCCAACCAGGAATGCCTGCACGGGACCAGGAGCCCGCGGGATTCGCGGCTGTCGGCTCCGTCGCTGTGCGCACCTTCGCAGCCCACCAGAGTCAGCAGGCGACTCACACAGCACACCAGAAGATGGATGGCCATCACGTGAACGCCATGGCCGGCGGCGGAAGTGGCGCGCCCCACAACCAACTCGCCGACTACGACGACCTGCCCGAGGGGCACTTCTACGACCCCGACGCGGAGTACGAGCCCGACCCCGAGTACGCGGCCACTCTCGCGCCCGACGCGGCCAGACAGCGCCGGGAGCGCATCGGCCCGACCGGCCGCCCGCTGCCGTACTTCCCGATCCCGGGCCCGCTGGGCGACCACGGCCCCGCGAAGATCATCGCGATGTGCAACCAGAAGGGCGGCGTCGGCAAGACGACGTCGACCATCAACCTGGGTGCCGCGCTCGCGGAGTACGGACGCCGGGTCCTGCTCGTGGACTTCGACCCGCAGGGCGCGCTGTCGGTCGGTCTCGGCGTCAACCCGATGGAACTCGACCTCACCGTCTACAACCTGCTCATGGAGCGGGGCATGGCGGCCGACGAGGTGCTGCTGAAGACGGCGGTCCCCAACATGGACCTGCTGCCCAGCAACATCGACCTGTCGGCGGCCGAGGTCCAGCTGGTCTCCGAGGTCGCCCGCGAGTCGACACTGCAGCGCGCCCTGAAGCCGCTGCTGCCCGACTACGACTTCATCGTCATCGACTGCCAGCCCTCGCTCGGCCTGCTCACGGTCAACGCCCTGACGGCCGCGCACAAGGTGATAGTCCCGTTGGAGTGCGAGTTCTTCGCGCTGCGCGGTGTGGCGCTGCTGACGGAGACCATCGAGAAGGTCCAGGAACGGCTCAACCCGGAGCTGGAGCTCGACGGGATCCTCGCCACGATGTACGACTCGCGCACGGTGCACAGCCGTGAGGTCCTCGCGCGTGTCGTCGAGGCGTTCGACGACCACGTCTACCACACGGTCATCGGACGCACGGTCCGCTTCCCGGAGACCACGGTCGCCGGTGAGCCGATCACCACGTACGCCTCCAACTCCGTCGGTGCCGCCGCCTATCGCCAGCTCGCCAGGGAGGTGCTCGCCCGGTGTCACGCCGAGTGAGTCTGCCGGGGGCCGACGAACTCTTCCGTACGACAGGGGGAATGGGGCTGCAGTCGTCCACGCCCAGGCGCCAGGTCAACGGCGACGCCCGGGTGCCCGCTCCGGCGGGTGAGGGCGACGCGGCGGCGGCCGCGGAGGACGCGCCGCAGTCGGTG
>NZ_JBSHKH010000255.1:0-3421 GCF_053643595.1 Streptomyces sp. NPDC055506
TGGGCGGTGGGGGTCCCCCCGCTCGAGCGAAGCCGAGAGTGGGGGAGGCACCCCGTTCCGCTGGGTTGCGGGCCCACCCGGCCCCAGCACCGACGCCGGGTGGCTTACGGCACGGCCGCCGACTCCAGGCCCAGTTCGCGCGACAGCGCGTCCTCCACCCACTCCTGCGCCCGCGCCCGCGGCACCGCGCCCTCGTAGGACGTCAGCTGGACGGCGAGTCCGTCGAGGAGGGCGGTGAGGCGCAGGGCCGTGCCGTGCGGGTCGGGGCAGTGGAACTCGCCGGCCGCCACGCCCTCCGCTATGACCTCGGCGATGGCCGCCTTCCACTGCCGGTCGAGGTCCTGGGCGACCTCCCGCAGCGCGGGCTCGCGCAGTGCCGCCGCCCAGCCCTCGATCCACAGCCGCCAGCCCTTGGCCTGGCCCGTCGGTGCGTACCACCGTACGGCCGACCGCAGCCGGCGCAGCGCCGACGTACGGCGGCCCAGCAGCTTGTTCAGATGCGCGAGGTCGCCCTCCGCCGCGTGCCGGAACGCGGCGGCCACCAGTTGTTCCTTCGTCGAGAAGTGATAGAGGACCAGCGCGTTGCTCACACCGAGCACCGAGGCGATGTCGGCGATCCTGACCGCCGTCACGCCCCGCGCCTCGATCTGCTCCACGGCGGCCCGCAGCAGATCACCGCGCCGTTCCGCCACGCTCAACCGGACTCTCGTCACGCCGTCACCCTACACACGCGCGTGCACCCTCTTGACGTGTGGATTCGGCCGGTCCGGCAGGGGCCGCGTGGCTGGTTCGCCGTCCCTCAGCGGTACCAGCCGAAGCGTTCCGCGATCACCGGCAGGCGATCCGCCGCGATCGCGTGGGCGGCTGCTCGCGGCGTGGTCCCGTCGGCCTGCGCCCGGGCCAGCATCCGCTCGACCAGGGCCCGCATCGAGCCGCGGACATGGGCGAACGCCTCCTCCGCGTCGGCGCCGATGTCCCCGAAGAGCGTCCACCACCACCAGGCGTTCGTCCCGGAGTTGACCACCACGTCCGGCAGCACGGTCACCCCTCGCGCGGCCAGCAGCAGCTCCGCCTCCGGTCGTACGGGCATGTTGGCCGCCTCGACGACCCAGCGGGCGGTGATCCGCTCCTGGTTCCCGGAGTCGATCGCGTACGAGACGGCCGCGGGTACCAGCACGTCCGTGTCGGCCGACAGCCACGCGTCGCCGGGCAGGTCGCGGTCGCCGGGCCGCAGCGCGGAGCGGTCCACGGTGCCGTGGGCGTCCCGCGCGGCGAGCAGTGCCTCGACGTCCAGGCCCGCCGGGTTGGCGATCGTGCCCTTGAGGTCGGCGACGGCCACGACCGTGAGCCCCGCCCGGGCGAGGAAGCGGGCCGTCGCCCCGCCCATGGTGCCCAGTCCCTGGAGAGCGACCCGAGTCCCCGCGTACGGCACGCCGGCCCGGTCCAGGGCCGTGAGGGCCGCCTCGGCCACACCGCAGCCGCCGGCCAGCTCGTCGAGACCCAGGCCGTCCACCTCGACCGCGAACGCGTCTTCGAGCCGCCGCCGCGCCTCTGCCTCGTCGTCCAGCAGCGGATACACGGCCTGTATGGAGGAGACCAGCCCCGCCTCGGCGGCCGCCCGGTCGACCAGGTCCTGGGTGAGCCCGAGGTCCTCGCCCGTCGTCCAGCAGCTCTCGATGTACGGCCGCATCGCGCGCAGGTAGCGCACGAGCACGGGATACGCCTCCGGGGCCCGGGGGTCGCAGTCGATGCCGCCCTTCGCGCCGCCGAGCGGGACGTAGCGGCTCTCGGGGTCGTAGTGCAGAGCCTCCTTCATGGTCATCCCGCGGGCCAGGCCCGTGACCTCCTCCAGGGTGCAGCCGGCGCGCATCCGCAGACCGCCGCTGGCGACACCGCGCACCAGCCGGTCGACGACCAGAAAGCCCTGGTGACCGGTGAGGTGGTCGGTCCAGGTGAGGGACAGCAGGGGGCTGGCCAATGAGGGCTCCTTCGCCGAATTACTGAATCACCGGTCAGTATCACCCTCGGAGGGCCCCCTGTGCCCCGGTGTTGTCGGAGGGGCCGACCATAATGGAAAGCCTGACCGACTCCACCTGGAGGTACCGTGGCCGGTTTCCGTTCCCTGAGCACCGGGCTCCGTGCGCTGCGGCCCGGGGCGTTCGGCGCGGATCCGCGCGGTGAGCGCATGGCGCGCATCCGCAGATCGCCCCACTTCGCGGACGGGGTCTTCCAGAACCCCGGCGGTCCCGCGCGGACCCGGCCCTCGGGCTCCACCCTGGACTTCGCGAAGGTCTTCTTCGACAAGGAGACCCGGCCCCGCCGCAGCCCGAAGGGCCCGGTGCCGCTGCACCCCACCACCCTCGCCGACATCGCCAGGCCCCCGGCCACGGGGCTGCGGCTGACCTGGATGGGGCACTCCAGCGTGCTCGCGGAGATCGACGGCCGTCGGGTCCTGTTCGACCCGGTGTGGGGCGAGCGCTGCTCCCCGTTCCCCTTCGCGGGTCCCAAGCGGCTGCACCCGGCGCCGCTGCCGCTGGCCGCGCTCGGCCCGGTCGACGTGGTGGTCATCTCGCACGACCACTACGACCACCTGGACATGCCCACCATCAAGGCCCTGGCCGGCACGGACACGCTGTTCGCCGTGCCGCTCGGCGTCGGCGCGCACCTGGAGCACTGGGGCGTGTCCGCCGGCCGGCTGCGCGAGCTGGACTGGCACGAGACCACGAAGATCGGCGGCCTCGCCCTGACCGCCACCCCGGCCCGGCACTTCTGCGGCCGGGGCCTGCGCAACACCCAGCACACCCTGTGGGCCTCCTGGGTCGTCGCCGGGGAGGAGCACCGGATCTATCACAGTGGCGACACCGGCTACTTCGACGGCTTCAAGGAGATCGGCGCCGAGCACGGGCCGTTCGACGCCACGATGATCCAGATCGGCGCGTACTCCGACTTCTGGCCCGACATCCACATGACCCCCGAGGAGGGCATGCGCGCCCACCTCGATCTCCAGGGCGGACCGGAGCAGGGCCCGATGCTGCCGATCCACTGGGCCACCTTCAACCTCGCGACCCATCCGTGGGCGGACCCCGGCGAGGGGACGCTCGCGGCCGCCCGCGCGGTGGGCGCCGGGGTCGCCCTGCCCCGCCCCGGCGAGCCCTTCGAGCCCACGGCGGAAACCGTCCCGTCCGAGCCGTGGTGGCGTGGGGTGGCGCTCGCCCCGGCGGGTGGATTCCCGGCCGGGGAGGCCCTCACGGACGCCACGATCAAGACCGCGTCGGACACGGCAGCCATGGCCCAGGCCGATACGGTGAGTGACGGCCGGGGCGGGTCGGTCAAGGGCGCCGAGGGCCCCGAGACACTCCCGGCGGGCTGACGGGGAGCAGACGGCAGGTAGCCGGCGAGGGCCGGGGAGCGAGAGGCTCCC
>NZ_JBSHKH010000256.1:0-3353 GCF_053643595.1 Streptomyces sp. NPDC055506
CTCCCACGACGCCGGGGGCGACCGCTCGCAGAGCGTGCGTGCCCTGCGGCGCTATCTGCCCCAGCTGCTGGACGCCGGCTACAACGTCTCCGTCCCCCGGCGGCATTACGCGTGAAAGCAGCCGTCAGGCTTCGCCCGCCCGGAAGGGAACGCTCAGCGCACCTCGACCGCACGGGCGAAGGCCACGACGTTGCCCGCGTAGCCGTTCTGCTGGGAGAAACCGCCGCCGCAGGTGATGACCCGCAGTTCCGCCGCGCCCTTGGACGCGTACACACGGTCGCCCGGGAAGTTGTCCTTTTCGAACACCTCGACGCCGTAGATCTCGAACACGACCGTCTTTCCGTCCTGTCGGGCGACCTCGACGCGGTTTCCCTTCTTCAGGGCGCCGAGTGCGTAGAACACGGCCGGGCCCAGCTGGTTGTCGACATGGCCGACGACGACCGCGGTGCCCTTCTCGCCGGGGGTGACGGCCCCGGTGAACCAGCCCGCCAGGTTCGGGTCCTCCGGCGGGGGCGCGCCGACCCAGCCGTCCGCGTCCAGGCCCACCGGAATGATCGGCGAGTCGACCTGGATCGCCGGGATCCGGACCCGGTCCGGGAGGGAATAGGGCAGGGGCTGTACGGTCCCGGCGAAGGTGGCGCCGGGGACCCGGCTGTCCTGCGCGGCCGCCGTCGCCGGCTGCGGCGGACCCTCGTCGAATTCCCCAGAACCATTCCGGATGAGGGCGAGGCCGGTCAGCAGAACCAGCGCTATCACGCCCCACGGGGCGCGCTTCTTCGGCCGCGCCTCCTCTTCGGCCTGGGCCAGCTCGGACGCAGACATTCGCCATCCCCTCTCGACGCGGCCGTCGCCGTGCCTTTCGCGCATATCAGAACGCTAAGTGCCGCGCACGGAACCGGCGACGGGACGGGGGCGAACGGGTGGCCCGGGTCCGCGTCGGTGGCCCGGCCATTTCAGGTGCGCCATCCGAGTTGCCACCGCGAGGAAATTTCTGACGGTCCGTGACCTGCGGCGATATCCGATTGCGTGGATTTCCCGCGGTATCCGCTCTCACCAGGACGGACCATTCCCAAAATGCGGGTCCGGGAAGAGCAACTGACTGTCTTTCTGGGAGGCGCTTTCTCGCCGATCGACCGGGGACGGGTCCCGGGGCGTCTTCCGCGGAGGTTCACATGCGTAACACTCGTGCTCTGGCGGTCGCCGGCGCGGCGGTCGCCGCCCTCGGGCTCTCCGCCCCCGCGGCCGTCGCGTGGGACAGACCGAGCAACATCGTCGCCCTGCCCAGCGTGATCGCCCGAGGCGGTCAGCTGACCATCACGGTCGACGGCTGCCCCCGCGGCGGCACGGCGACCTCCGATGCGTTCACGATGCCGGCGAGGCTCTCGCCCATCCGCGGCGCCAACGAGACGGCGAGGGGCACCGCCACCATCAGGAACAACGCCCGCCCGGGTCCGTACGACATCACGGTCAGGTGCGACGGCCGGACCCTGACCAAGCCGCACGCCTTCACCGTCATCGGCGGTGTCCGCGGCGGTATCGGCGGCAGCAGCACCACCGGTGCGACCCCGACCGACGTGGCCATCGGCGGCGGCCTCGTGACGGCGGCGGCCGTCGGCGGCGGCGTGTTCTGGATGCGCCGCCGGGCCGAGCGGCGCGTCTGACGCCTCGCCTCCGGCTCGTTCGGCGAGTCGCGCGTCGAACCTGAACGGTCCTCGCCCCGGTTCCCTCGAGGGCCCGGGGCGAGGACAGGTCCCGCGGGCGGCGGCCACGCCGGGCCGGTCAGCCGGTTTCCTCGTCGGTGCGGCGGCGTGCGAGGTGGTAGGTCGTCCCCAGCGCGCCGGCGATGAGCGCGGCGCCGAGGCCGATCTCCTTGAGGTCGAAGCCCGCGAGGGTGCCGCCCTCTCCGGCGTGCGCCCCCTTCGACGGGTGACCGTGGTGGTCCCCCGGATGGTGCGGGGAGTGGTGCGTCGGCCGGTGTGTGGGGTGGTGCGTCGGACGGCCGCCCGCGATGGTCAGGCGCGCGGTGCCGCTCGACTCGTCACAGATGAACTCCACGTCGTACACGGCGCCGGGCTTGGCGTCCCAGTCGACCACGGCCCGCACCGACGACTCCCGGGGCGGGATGGCGACCAGGTCGAAGACCCGTGAGGAGACCACCGCCTCTCCCCGGCACGCCGCGTTGCGGACCACCCGCAGGGTGACCCGTTCGCCCGCCGCGACGGTGGAGGGCTCGACGCTGAAGCCGAAATCGGTCCGGACCACCGCGTAGGCGGTCGGCATGCAGGAGGCGAGGGCGCCGGCGCCCAGCAGTATGGCCGAAGCGACGCGTATCGCGCGCATGGTGACCTCCGGGTCCCCGAGGAGCAGCCGCGGACCTGTTCCGCTCACGTCAGACATGCACCTCGATGCCCGAAACGCTAGGAAGGGGCGCGCCGCAGCGCGATCGCAGTAGCGCGAATGGGGCATGCGTGTGGGCCGCCCGGGGGAACTCCGGTACCGCGGCCGGGGGACGGCGACGGAGTGTCGCGCGCCCCCCGGCCCGGATCCGTGGTGCGGGCGCCGTCAGTCCCCGGCGCCCGGGAAGAGATTGAGGAACGGGTCCGCCGACGCGGTCACACCCCTGCTGTACGGCGAGTCGAAGTCCCAGATCAGGAACAGCAGGAAGGCGATCAGCGCCGAGAACAGCCCGGCGAGGACCATTTCACGTGTCGTTCTGCGGATCTGCAGGGCGAAGATCATCCCGATGGTGACGACGGCTCCCGCGATCAGCCCGAACCACACCACCCCCGGCATGGTCTCCCCGGTCGACTCCGCCCGGGCGATCCGGGCCTGGTTGGCCGCGGTCACCTGGTCGAGGAGCGGCTGGTAGGCCTGGGCCTGGAAGTCCGTCTTCGGCTCGTAGTCGGTGACGTCCTGGCGGACGCGCTCGAAGAGCCGGTGGCCGCGCTCGGTGACCCGGCCCTCGTCGGCCATGGTGTCCCACTCGGTGGTGACGACGTATCCCACATAGGCATCGATGTCGTCCCGGATCCGGTCGCGCGCGTCGGCCGGATAGACCCGGACCCGCTCCGAGATCTCGTGCAGCGCGGTGGCCTCGGCCTGGACGTGGTCCTGGGCGGCGCTGCGCCCCTCCCAGACACCGGCGATCGCCAGGCCCAGGACGATGGCGTACACCACGCCGATCCACATCGTCATGTACTCGATGACGTCCGGGGTCTCGCTGGGGTCCTCGTCGTCGGACGCCGTGCGATGGCGTACGAGGGTGATGATGACCACCACGGCGCAGGCGGCCAGCATCGCGAGGGTGAGAACAAGCCATTCCGGCAAGAGGTACCTCCAGGGCTTCAGGGATC
>NZ_JBSHKH010000257.1:0-3341 GCF_053643595.1 Streptomyces sp. NPDC055506
GGTCCGAGGACGACCGGGAGGTCGCTCGTGTGTCCGCTGTCGTTTCGCCGCCTTGACCTCAAGCAAAGTCGAGGTTCTAGCCTGCCGGCAAGTGATCGATATCTGGGGGCAGGAGCGGGCGGCATGATTCTTGTGACCGGTGCGACCGGCAACATTGGAAGGGCTCTGCTGGGGGAGTTGAGCCTGGGGGGCGCCGCGGCTGTGCGGGGTCTGACGCGGGATGTGGGACGGGCAGCCTTTCCTGAGGGGGTCGAAGTCGTCGAGGGCGATCTCGCCCGGGCGGATTCCCTGAAGGGCGCGCTGGAGGGGGTGCGTTCGCTCTTCCTGTTGTCGGGGACGGGGGCTGAGGAGGAGGTTCTCGCGGCTGCCCGGCAGGCGGGTGTGGAGCATGTGGTGCTCGTGTCGTCGATCACCGTGCAGACGCATCCGCACCTGGCCGCGGCCGGCGCGAACCTGGCCGTCGAGCGGTTGCTCAAGGGGAGCGGCATGGCCTGGACGGTGCTGCGGCCGACGCAGTTCGCCTCGAACACCCTGTTGTGGGCGCAGTCGATCCGTGAGGAGGGCGTGGTCCGGGCGCCGTATGCGGACATCGGACTTCCCGCCGTGCACCCCGCGGACATCGCGGCGGTCGCTCGTGCGGCGCTGACCGAGCCGGGGCATCGAGGGCGGACGTACGCGCTGACCGGGCCGGAACGCGTCACCGTCCGGCAGCAGGTCGCGGCCGTCGCGGCGGCTCTGGAGCGGGCGGTGACCCTCGTCGAGATCAGCCCGGAGGAGGCACATCGGCAGCTGGCTTCCTTCATGGGGGGCGAGACCGCGAAGGCGGTGCTTGATCTCATGGGCGGGGACGTCAACGACGAGTTGCTGACGGTGCGCGACACGGTTGCGCAGGTCACCGGTTTCGCGGCCAGATCGTTCCGGCAGTGGGCGGCTGAGAACGCTGCCGCCTTTCGCTGAACCGGGTCATGTGCGTACGGATTATCGGGCGTGACCTCGTGACGGGCCAGGCAGATGAACGGGTGGACGCAGGGTCCGATCTGACGCCGAACCTATGAAACGAGGACCGGGCATGAGGAACGACCGGGGCATGAGGAATGACCGGGGCATGGGGAGCGACCGGGGCATGAGGGCCGAGCGCGAGTGGGGTGTGGCGCGTTGTCTGGCCGGGGCGGTCGCGGTATTGGCGGTGTGCTCGCTCTCGGCGGGGGCCGCGCACGCCGACGAGACCAATACGAACTCGCACAACGGCCACCGGTTCGGTCTGGTCAACGTCAGCACCGGCCAGGTCGACGACCCGGCCGAGGACGTGCTGGAGCACACGCTGCTGTTCGGTGACGGGTACGCCTGGAACTGAGCCGGTCGGGTCGTCAGGGGGTGGTCTCGGTCAGGGCCCTGTGGAGCGACAGCAGTTCGTCGGTCGTGCCGCGGTCGGCGGGGCGTAGGGGGGCTCGGACCGGGCCTGCGGGGAGGTTCAGGGCGGTGAGGAGTGCCTTCGTGGTGACGGTGCCCGGCAGGCCTGCCGACATGATCGCCTCGATGAGGGGGGTGGCTCGCTGCTGGAGGCGGGCCGCCTGTGCGGTGTCGCCCGTGTCGAACGCGTCCAGGACCGCTCGTAGGTGACCCGGGATCACGTTCGCGACCGTGCTGACGTAGCCCGTGCCGCCTACGGCGTACAGCGCGAGATTGTGCTCGTCGCAGCCCGCGTAGTACGCCAGGTCCGTGCGGGCCAGAACCTTCTGGGCGCCCAGGAAGTCGTACGAGCAGTCCTTGACGGCGACGATCCGGGGGTGTTCGGCGAGGCGGAGGATCGTCTCTGGTTCGACGCGGGTGCCGGTGCGGATCGGGATGTCGTAGACCATGAGCGGGAGTTCCGTGGCGTCCGCGATCTCGCGGAAGTGGGCCTCGATCGCGTCCTGCGGGGGTCTGCTGTAGTACGGCGGGATCACCAACAGGCCGTCCGCGCCTGCCTTTTCGGCCTCCCGGGCCAGGTCGGCGGTGTGCCTTGTGTCGGCGGTGCCGATGCCCGCGACGATCGATGCCCGGTCGGTCACGGCCTCGCGGACGGCGGCGATCAGGGCTGACTTCTCGGCGTCCGTGGTGGTCGGGGATTCGCCTGTCGTGCCGGAGAGCACGAGGCCGTCGCAGCCGTTTGTGATCAGGTGGGTGGCGAGGTGCTGGGCGCCGTCGAGGTCCAGGGTTCCGGTCTCGGTGAGCGGGGTGATCATGGCGCAGAGGGTGCGGCCGATTGGTGTCGCCGACGTGGTCGTCGTCGGCGTCGTCATCGGCATAGGCATTGGCATCGTCGTCATGGGCAGTAGTGTCGGCGGCTTGATTACGTAGCTCCACTTAAATTTGCTACCAGGTGTTGGTTAGATTTACTTCGAGGTTGTGTGAGGGTGGTTCGGGTACTCGGGGGTTCCTACTTCGAGAGGAGGCGGAACACTGTGACCGGGACCATGGAACATCGAGTCGTGCACGACGAGCACCACTCCGTGGGCGAGCTCGTCGGACAGGCCGCGGAGCAGCTCTCTCTGCTCGTGCGGCAGGAAGTGGCTCTCGCCAAGGAGGAGCTGGCCGAGAAGGGGCGGCGTGCGGGGCGGGGCGGTGGGCTGCTCGGTGCGGCGGGTGCGGTCGCCTATGCCGGGTTCCTCGCGCTGGCGGGTACGGGGGTCGCCGCCCTCTCACTGGTGCTGTCCGTGTGGGCCGCGGCGCTCATCGTGACCGGGGTGCTGTTCGTCATCGCGGCCGTGCTGGGTGTGATCGGGCGGGGGCAGCTGCGTCGGGCCACGCCGCCGACGCCTGAGGAGGCCCTTGGCAGCGTGAAGGCGGACGTGGAGGAGATCAGGGAAAGGGCGCATCGATGACGGAAGCGACGGGTGGGGCCAAGGGGCCCGATGAGCTGCGGCGGCAGATCGAGCGGACTCGTAGTGAACTCGGCAATACGGTGGAGGAATTGGCGGGGAAGGCGGATGTGAAGGGGCGTGCGCGGGCGCGGGCGGCTGATCTCCGGGACAAGGCCGGGGCGATGACGGTGCAGTTGCGCAGCAGTGCGGTGGAGGCTGGGCACACGGTGCAGGACAGGGCGACGCATGTGGGGCCTCGGCCGGTGCGGAACGCTGTTCAGGCCGGGTTGCGGCATCCGCGGCCGGTGCTGGTGGTGGGGGCGGCTGCGGGGGCCGTGGTGGCTGTCGGGGTGTTGCGGCGGAGGCATTACGGGCATTGGTGAGGGGCGGGCGGTGCCTGCGGCGGCCTGCGGGGCTTTGGTGGGGGTGCGCGTAGCGCCCAGTCGCCGGGTGGTGGGTCGGGGCCGCGCCGGGGGGTGTCCGTCCTCGGAACGTCGC
>NZ_JBSHKH010000258.1:0-3287 GCF_053643595.1 Streptomyces sp. NPDC055506
CCCATGGCCGAGCCCCCGCCCCCGGGTGAGGGGGCGGGGGCTCGGGTGGAATCACTTCTCGACGGAGGGCGTGCTGTTCTCCGTGGCGGCTTCGTGAGCCGAGGACAGCAGCTTGGTGTCCTGCGGCTGCTGGTCCTCGAAGTTCTCCGGGTGGTGGCAGGCGACGCGCTGCCCGGCCCGCAGCTCCACCAGCGGCGGCTCGGTCGTCTTGCACATCTCGGTCGCCTTCCAGCACCGGGTGTGGAAGCGGCAGCCGCTCGGCGGGGCGATCGGCGAGGGCACGTCGCCCCTCAGCAGGATGCGCTCGCTCTTGGCGCCCCGGCGCTTGGGATCCGGTACCGGCACGGCCGACAGCAGGGCCTTGGAGTAGGGGTGCATCGGCGACTTGTACAGCTGGTCGCGCTCGGCCAGCTCGACGATCTTGCCGAGATACATCACCGCGATCCGGTCCGAGACGTGCCGGACGACCGACAGGTCGTGCGCGATGATCACATACGTCAGGCCCAGTTCCTGCTGGAGGTCGTCCAGCAGGTTCACCACCTGCGCCTGGATCGACACGTCCAGCGCGGAGACCGGCTCGTCCGCCACGACCAGCTTGGGGTTGAGCGCGAGCGCGCGGGCGATGCCGATGCGCTGGCGCTGGCCGCCGGAGAACTCGTGCGGATAGCGGTTGTAGTGCTCGGGGTTGAGACCGACCACCGACAGCAGCCGCTGGACCTCCTTCTTCACCCCGCCCTCGGGCTCGACGCCCTGGAGCTTGAAGGGGGCGCCGACGATCGTGCCGATCGTGTGCCGGGGGTTCAGCGAGGAGTACGGGTCCTGGAAGATCATCTGCACATCACGGCGCATCGGGCGCAGATCGCTCGTGCCGAGGTGCGTGATGTCCTTGCCCTCGAACTCGACCTTGCCGTCGGTCGGTTCGAGCAGCCGGGTGATCAGCCGGCCCATGGTGGACTTGCCGCAGCCCGACTCGCCCACGACACCGAGCGTCTCGCCCCTGCGGACCTCGAAGTCGATGCCGTCGACGGCGCGCACCGCGCCGGTCTGCCGCTGGAGCAGGCCCTTGCGGATCGGGAAGTGCTTCTGCAGGCCGGTCACCTTCAGCAGGACCTCGCCGTCGGCGGCGGAGTCCTTGGTGAGGGTGGCCCCGCTGGTGTCCGGTTTGCTCACCGGTTTCTCGTCGCTCACAGCTTCGGCGCAATCTCTTCGGTCCAGATACGCTCCCGCTGCTCCTGGGTCATGTGGCAGGCGGCCCAGTGCGAGCCGCCGACCTCGGTCAGCTCGGGGCGGACCGTGCGGGTGACGTTGTCCTTCGGGATGTCCGCGTACGGGCAGCGCGGGTTGAAGGCGCAGCCGGACGGGAGGTTGATGAGGGAGGGCGGCGCGCCCTTGATCGGGATGAGCCGGTCGGTCTCCTCCCGGTCCATGCGCGGCATCGAGCCGAGCAGGCCCCAGGTGTAGGGGTGCCGGGGCTCGGAGAACACGTCCTCGGCGGGACCGCGCTCCACGCACCGGCCGCCGTACATGACCAGCAGGTCATCGGCCATCTCGGCGACCACCCCTAGGTCGTGGGTGATCATGATGACCGCGGAGCCGAACTCCTTCTGCAGGTCATGGATCAGATCGAGGATCTGCGCCTGCACGGTGACGTCCAGGGCGGTGGTCGGCTCGTCGGCGATGAGCAGCTCGGGGTTGTTCACCAGCGCCATGGCGATCATCGCGCGCTGGCGCATACCGCCGGAGAACTCGTGCGGGTAGCCGTCCACGCGCTTGGCGGGCTCGGGGATGCCCACCCGGTCGAGCATCTCGATCGCCCGCTGCCTGGCGACCTTCTTGTTGACGTCGTGGTGGACCCGGTACGCCTCGACGATCTGCTGCCCCACCGTGTAGTAGGGGTGCATCGCCGACAGCGGGTCCTGGAAGATCATGGCCATCTTCCGGCCGCGCAGCCGCCGCACCTCGTCGGGGTCGGCCGCGATCAGCTCCTGGCCGTCCAGCCACACCTCGCCGGAGACCTTGGCACGCGCCGAGCGGTGCAGACCCATCACGCCGAGCGAGGTGACGGACTTGCCGGAGCCGGACTCGCCCACGATGCCCAGGGTCTTGCCCTTGCGCACGTCGAAGCTGACACCGTCCACCGACTTGACCAGACCGTCGTCCGTGTCGAAGTGGATGCGCAGATCCCGTACGGACAGGAACACGTCGTCCGCGGTGGACGGGGCGACGGAGTCCGGTTCGCCGAGCGCGGCTTTGTCGAGCTTGCTCACGAGTACCTCACCCGGGGGTCGATGGCGGCGTACACCAGGTCGACGATCAGATTGCAGAAGACGATGAAGAACGCGGCGACCAGGGTCACGCCCATCACGATGGGCAGGTCGTTGTCCTTGATGGCCTGGACCGAGTAGGCACCGATGCCCTGCAGGGAGAACACGGTCTCGGTGAGCACCGCGGTGCCGACGAGGGTGCCGAAGTCCATGCCGAAGATGGTGACGATCGGGGTGAGCGCGGAGCGCAGGCCGTGCTTGGCCACGACCGTCGTCTCCTTCAGGCCCTTGGCCCTGGCCGTCCGGATGTAGTCCTCGCTCATCGTCTCCAGCATGCCCGCCCGGGTGAGCCTGGCGTAGAGCGCGGAGAAGAGGAAGGCGAGGCTGACCCAGGGAAGCACCATGTGCCAGGCCCATTCGGCCGGGTTCTCGGTGAACGGGACGTAGTCGATGCTCTCCCAGATGGGGATCTCGTAGACGAAGAGCGCGAGCAGGATCTGGCCGGTGAAGAAGATCGGGAGCGAGACGCCGGCGAGCGCGATGAACATCGAGATGCGGTCGATCGGCTTGCCCTTGCGCAGGGCCGAGATCACGCCGGTGGTCACACCGGAGACCAGCCAGATCACCGCCGCGCCGACGGCCAGCGAGAAGGAGACCGGGATCCGCTGCTCCAACTGGGGCCACACCTCGATGTGGCTCTTGAAGGAGTAGCCGAAGCAGGGTGCGCCGCAGTGCGTCGCGTCGGGACCGAACTTGTAGTCGGCGCCGATGACGAGGCCCTTGATGAAGTCCCAGTACTGGACGTAGACCGGCTGGTCCAGGCCGAGGTTCTGCTTGATCGCGGCGACGGACTCGGGGTTCGCGTCCTTGCCGACGTACTGGGTGGCCAACTGGTCGGCCGTCTGGCCCCCGAGGCGGGGCACCAGGAAGAAGATGGCGAAAGTGACTGCGCTGACCACCAGCAGCAACAGCACCGCGCCCATGACGCGTCGGAGGATGTACGCAGCCACAGCTGTACGGCCC
>NZ_JBSHKH010000259.1:0-3202 GCF_053643595.1 Streptomyces sp. NPDC055506
CAGTCAGTCCATGACAGCTAGGCAGCGGGCTGCGCCAGCCACTCCGGCAGCGCGTCGAAGTCGTCCTGCCCCAGCGCCAGCAGCATCGCGTCCGCCGGCGTCGGCTCGAACGGCTCCTGGAGCAACGGCATACCCGCCTCCACCGGAGTCCGATTCGCCTTGCGGTGATTGTCCTCCGCACACGAGGCCACCGTGTTCAGCCACGTGTCCTGCCCGCCCCGCGACCGCGGCACCACGTGGTCGACCGTCGTCGCCCGCCTCCCGCAGTACGCGCACCGGTTCCGGTCCCGGACCAGCACACCCCGCCTCGACCACGGTGCTCGTCTTCGGAAGGGCACCCGTACGTACTGGCAGAGCCTGATGACTCGGGGCGCCGGTATGTCGACCGCGGCTCCCCGCATCCGCAGTTCGGGGTGGGCCTGCTCGACGACGGCCTTGTCCTGAAGCACCAGAACGACGGCTCGGTTCAGCGTTACCGTCGACAGCGGCTCGAAGCTCGCGTTGAGTACCAGCGTGTCCCGCATACCAGCCCACCTCCCGTGTGCACCGGCCCACCCCCTGGCGGGCTGGGATCAACTCTGGCCGGGCACGCCGAGATGGACAACGCAATATCTGCTGCTCTCACGGGGGGTGACCCCCGTGCCCCCGGCAACAAAAATGCCCGCTCCTGATCAATTCCAAGACCAGGAGCGGGCAAACGTTCTGTGAACGCTGGGATCGCCGGACGACGGCTCAGCCTTCGGCGGGCACCTCGTACTCACCGATCAGCTGGGCCCGCCCGATGGTGTGAAACCGCAGGTTGAAGCCCACGACGGCAGGCGAAGCCTCCGCATCCGGACCGAGCTTCTCCGAATCCACGGCGTACACCGTGAACACGTAACGGTGCGGGCCGTCCCCGGGCGGCGGCGCCGCACCACCGAACTCCTTGCTCCCGTAGTCGTTACGCGCCTGGATCGCGCCCTCGGGCAGACCCTCGAACGCACCGCTGCCCGCACCCACCGGGAGCTCCGTCACCGAGCCTGGAATGTCGAACAGCACCCAGTGCCAGAACCCGCTGCCCGTCGGGGCATCGGGGTCGTAGCAGGTCACGGCGAAGCTCTTGGTCTCGGGCGGGAAGCCCTCCCACCGCAACTGCGGCGAGGTGTTGCCGGCCGCGTAGACCTGAGCGTCCTGGAGCGTCGCACCCTCCTCGACATCCTTGCTCGTGACCGTGAACGACGGTACGGGCGGATGGAAGTCGTGGGGGAGCGGCCGCCGCTTGAGCTCGGTCACCTCGGTACCTCCTGATCGTTTCGTTCAGTCAGTCCCGAGCCTAGAACCAGTTGCGCTTGCTGCCGACCTCGGACAGCCACTGGTTGAGGTACGCGGTCCAGTCGGTGCCCTGGTAGTCCTGGAGCCCCACCTTGAACGAGCGGAAGGTGTCGCTGCCCTCGCTGAACAGCCCCGGCTTCTTGTCCATCTCGAGCACCACGTCCATGGCTTGCTCGTCGGCCACGAAGCTCAGCTCGACCTGGTTCAGCCCCCGGTACTGCTGCGGCGGGTAGAACTCGATCTCCTGGTAGAACGGCAGCTTCTGCCGCGTACCCCGGATGACACCGCGCTCCATGTCCGCGTTCTTGAACCGGAAGCCCAGCTGGATGAACGCGTCCAGGATCGCCTTCTGCGCCGGCAGCGGGTGCACGTTGATCGGGTCCAGGTCACCCGAGTCCACGGCCCGCGCGATCTCCAGCTCCGTGGAGACACCGATGTGCATCGAGCGCAGCGCCTGCCCGTCGATCATCGTGATCGGGGTCTCCCACGGGATCTCCAGCCCGAACGGCACCGCGTGCACCGCGTTCGCCTGGAGCTCGAACGCCCCGCCCAGCCTCGACTTCGTGAACTCGATGTCCTGCTTGTACTCCTGGTCGCCGCTCTCCACCTCGACCTTGGCCTGCAGCCCGACCGAGAGCCCCTCGATCTGCTGGTTCACGGACCCGCCCTGGATCCGCACCTCACCCTGGACGACACCGCCCGGGACGACGTTGACCTCGTGCAGCACCGTCTCGACCGAAGCCCCGCCGGCCCCCAGGCTCGCGAGCAGCTTCTTGAACGCCATGTCTCTCCCTCTCGCCCACTACGGGTGGATCCTTGATCCGTACAAACGCGATCCGGCCGTGGCCGGTTCCATGCACGTACCCTGGCAAGGCAGGTACCCGCTGGCCACCCCGCCGCACCACCCGCCTTTTAGTACCCTCGGACGGCATGATCGCGACCCCCGACCGTACGCCCCTGTCCAGGGAGTTCTTCGACCGGCCCGTCCTCGATGTGGCCCCTGACCTCCTCGGCCGCATCCTGGTACGCACCACCCCGGACGGTCCGATCGCCCTCCGCCTCACAGAGGTCGAGGCCTACGACGGCTCGGACGACCCCGGTTCCCACGCCTATCGCGGTCGCACAGCCCGCAACGACGTGATGTTCGGTCCGCCCGGGCACGTCTACGTCTACTTCACCTATGGCATGTGGTTCTGCATGAACCTGGTGTGCGGTCCGGAGGACAAGGCGAGCGCGGTCCTGCTCCGCGCCGGCGAGATCATCGAGGGCGCCGAACTGGCCCGCACCCGTCGACTCTCGGCCCGCAACGACAAGGAACTGGCCAAAGGCCCCGCCCGACTGGCCACGGCCCTGGGCGTGGACCGCTCCCTGGACGGCACGGACGCGTGCACGCTCGGGGACACCCCCCTCCGCATGCTGACCGGCACTCCCGTGCCCTCCGACCAGGTACTCAACGGCCCTCGCACCGGGGTGTCCGGCGACGGAGCCGTGCACCCCTGGCGCTTCTGGGTTGCCGACGACCCGACGGTCAGCCCCTATCGCGCCCATGTCCCGAGGCGCCGCCGAAGTTGACGCGTCCCCGCAAGGTGCGTAATGTGGCCCGAGCCGCTGAAACGGGTACGGCAATCGCCAGCACCCGGAAGCGGCCAACCCACTACCTAGTCACCCCCCTCAGCAGGGGCGAATTCGGTGTGCCCGCATGCCTGAATTCGATGTCGACAGACTCGATTATGAGTTGGACGGCGAATCGGCTAACGTAGTGAATGTCGAAAGGCCGACAGGCGAAAGCCAAGGCCCCACGACAAATCCCGCCGACAGGGAATCGGATCGAAAAAGGATCTGATAGAGTCGGAAACGCAAGACCGAAGGGAAGCGCCCGGAGGAAAGCCCG
>NZ_JBSHKH010000260.1:0-3199 GCF_053643595.1 Streptomyces sp. NPDC055506
GTCCGGCAGGGGGCCGACAGAAACCGCTCGTCGGGAATCCGCGTCAGGCGATGGACGCCGACAGGATGGCCGACACGGCGAGATTGCAGGACGCCGTCACCCAGACCGCGGGGTGCGGCTCGGGCTCGACCAGCGCCGCTCCCAGGCGCCCCGGCGTGATCAGGTCCACCACCAGGAACGCCACGGCCATCATCACCAGACCCAGCAGCCCGAACGCGGCGGTCGAGACCAGTCCCTTGCCGAAGTCCTCGTAGGTCGTCCAGATGGACGTGAACACGATGCCACCGATACCGAGCAGCGCGGAACTGAGCACCATCGCGGCGTTGCGGTTGCGCTGTTCCCAGATCTGCCGGCCCAGCTTGCCCGGCGTGAGCACGTCGACCAGGACGATGCCGAGGACCAGCAGAACCAGTCCCAGTCCGCCGTAAGCGGTGGCCCTGCCAAGTCCGTTGACGATGTCGCTCATGGGTGGGCGGCTCCGTAGCGTGAGAGATCGTGAATGATCGCGGTCAAGGAACAGCAAAATGTAACGCACCTGTTCGCCGCCCCGACCGGCCCCCCTGGCCCGGTCGACCAGCCCTGGCGCCGTCACGACGCGGGCAGCGCCTGCTCGCACCAGATGGTCTTGCCCTTGGTCGTCTGCCGGGTGCCCCAGCCCTGGGTGAGCTGGGCGACGAGAAGCAGTCCGCGCCCGCCCTCGTCGAAGGCCCGGGCACGCCGGAGGTGCGGCGCGGTGCTGCTGGTGTCGGACACCTCGCAGATCAGCGTGTGATCGCGGATGAGCCGGAGCCGGATCGGGGGCTGCCCGTAACGGATGGCGTTGGTGACCAGCTCGCTCGCCACCAGCTCGAACACGAACGTCGACTCGGTCAGCCCCCAGTTGTCCAGCTGCTCGACGACCAGCTTGCGAGCCCGCTCCACCTGGACGGGCTCCGCGGGGATCTGCCACGTCGCGACATGGTCCGCCGGCAGGGCACGGGTCCGGGCCAGCAACAGCGCCACGTCGTCCGCCGCCCGGTCGGTGAGCAGGGATCCGAGCACGATGTCACAGGCCTCCTCCAGCGACTCCGCGGGCTGCGCCAGGGCGCGGCACAACTCGGCCAGTCCGACGTCGATGTCCCGGCGCCGCGCCTCGACGAGGCCGTCGGTGTACAGGGCGAGCACACTCCCGGCGTCCAGTTCCAGATCGGTGGCCTCGAAAGGGAGGCTGCCGATCCCCAGCGGGGGTCCGACATGACCGGAGACGATGTGCGCCGTGCCGTCCGGAGCCAGGACGGCGGGCATCGGGTGCCCGGCCGTGGCCAGCGTGCACCGGCGGGAGACCGGGTCGTACACCGCGTACAGGCAGGTGGCACCGAGATCCGCCGAGGAGGACCCGAGACCGTGCGTCCCTTCGTCGTCCCCGGGTTCGCCGGGCACGGGTCCGCCGGGCACGGGTTCGCCTTCGGAGAGGTGCAGGATGAGGTCGTCGAGGTGGGTGAGCAGCTCGTCGGGCGGCAGGTCGACATCGGCCAGCGTGCGCACGGCGGTGCGCAGCCGGCCCATGGCCGCGGAGGCCTGGAGACCGTGTCCGACGACGTCCCCCACGACCAGGGCGACCCGGCTGCCCGACAGCGGGATCACGTCGTACCAGTCACCACCGACCCCTGTCCGCGTCCGGGCGGGCAGGTAGCGGGAGGCCACCTCCACGGCCGTCTGACAGGGCAGACGCTGCGGCAGCAGATGACGCTGCAGGGCCACCGCGGTGGACCGCTCCCGGGTGAAGCGGCGCGCATTGTCGACGGCGACCGCCGCCTTGGCGGCCAGCTCCTCGGCGAAGGCGACATCATCGGGCCCGAACGGATCGGGCCGGCTGCGCCAGAAGTCCACCGTGCCCACCGTCACCCCTCTGGCCTGCAGCGGTGTCCTGATCCTTGAGTGGATGCCGTACGCGAGGACGCGCGCCGCCGCCTCCGGCTGCTCCGACGCCCACTCCGTGCTGTCACGCAGGTCCGCGTCGAGCCTGGCCCGTCCGGAGAGCGGCCCCCGGGCCTCAGGCGGGGGCGAGGCCGGCTCCGGCGGGTCTGCCAGACCCAGCAAGGGGGCATCGTCCCGGACACCGTCCGCGGCCACCCGGCGCAGCCGCGTGTCGACTCCGGCGGCCGGCTCGTCGCCCCGCAGGACCGGTTCCAGCAGGTCGACGGTGGTGAAGTCGGCGAATCCCGGAACCGCCACCCGCGCCAACTCGCGTGCCGTCTGCTCCACATCCAGCCCGGTGCCCACCGACACACTCGCCCCATACAGCAGCTCCAGTCGCTTGTACAAGAACTCCAGACGTTCACGGGCCTCCTCGGTCCGCGCGCGGCTCTCCTGCAACGAGGCGGCCATGGTGTTGAACGACGCTGCCAGCGCGGCGACCTCCGCCACCCTGCTGGAGGGCACCCGTACCTCCAGGTCGCCCTTCGCGAGCCGCCCGGCCGCCGAGGCCGCGCGCCGCAGCGGCCGCACGATGGCCCGGTGCTGGAACACCGTGAGCGTGACGATGAGCCCGGTCAGTCCGACAAGCCCCGCACTCGCCACGATCACGGCCCGCTGAGCGCTGGCGTCCGTCGCGTCCTGGCGCTCCTGGAGCTTGGCCCGCTCATCGGTGATGTACGCGGTGAACCTGGCCCGCAGCGCGTCCACCCGCCGCTTGCCCTCAGCCGTCACCGCCGGACTCGAGGCCGAGGGGTCGTCCCGCCGAACCGCCTCGACCAGCGGCACCGAGTATTCCCTGAGGAAGGAGTCCATGTCCCTGTTGATCTGTCCCGCGAGACGGCGCTGTTCCGGGGAGGTCGCCGACGCCACGAGCCGACTGGCCTCGGCCGGATAGGCCTCCCGTGCCGCCTGCCAGGGCTGGAGGAACGCCTCGTCCCGGGTGATGACGAAGCCGCGCTGCCCGGTTTCCAGGTCGAGCAGATGCTGTTCCAGAGTGCCGGCATTGGTGATGGCCTCACGTGAGGCCCGCGCGTCGGCGGTGAAGCCGCGAGCGTCACCGATGACTTGCAGCAGGACGGCGAACGCGACACCGATCAGCACCGCCAGGAAGCCGCTCGCCAGGACCGAGGTACCCGTCAGCCCCAGCCGCCTGCTCCCGCCCCCGGGCCGTGTCCTCATGATCCGCCCACCTAGGGCCTGTCGTTTGGATCACGCCGCAGACGCGGGGCTTGGCACGCACATC
>NZ_JBSHKH010000261.1:0-3134 GCF_053643595.1 Streptomyces sp. NPDC055506
GCGCGGGCCGGGCCCGCGCACCCCGGGAAACGACTACTTCGCCTCGGAGTCGCCGTCGGTCTTCTTCGGCTCTGCGTCCGTCTTCGCCTCGGCGGCCGGGGTGTCATCGGCCTTGGCGTCGTCGCCGGCCGGCTCGTCGGCCGTGTCCTTCTTGCCGAGGTCGACGGCCTTGTCGTCATCGCCGGCGTCGGCGGCGGAGTCGTCGGTCTCGGTGAGGGAGGAGGCGTCGTCCGGGACGATGTCGGCGTCGGACTTCAGGTCGTGCTCGATGCCGTGGACGACGCGGTTGTACTCGTCGTCGCTGAGCACGGCACCGATGGCGTTCTTGGCGAAGAGGAGCTCGACGCCCGGGCCGGCGTCGACGAGGACGGTGTCCTCGTTCACCTCCTTGACCGTGGCGTAGATGCCCCCGATGGTGCGGATGCCGCTGCCGGGCTGCATCTGGTTCCGCATGTCCACGGCCTGCTGCTGCTTCTTCTTGGCCGACCGGGTCATGAGGAACATGGCCCCGATGAGCACAATGAACGGGAGGAGGGTCAGGAGACTCACGGTCGGTACTTCCTTCACACGACCGCGCTGTGAGCGGCCAGATGGTTGGGGGTATGTACGCCGCCGACAAGGACGGCATCGGCGGAGTCTAAGCGAGTCCGCGCGCATGGAACAACGCTCAGCATGGCACCGGGGTTCCTGCCTCGGCCACTGGCCTCGCCGTCTCGGAACGGTGACGGCGCCGTCACGCCCCGAACAGGTCCTGTTGTCCGTTTCCACCGGTCTGGGAGCGGGGCGGGGTGAGGCCGAGATGCGCCCATGCGGCAGGTGTGGCGACCCGGCCGCGCGGGGTGCGGGCCAGCAGTCCCTCCCTTACCAGGAAGGGCTCGGCGACCTCTTCCACCGTCTCACGCTCCTCCCCCACCGCGACAGCGAGCGTGGACAGGCCGACGGGGCCGCCGCCGAACAGCTTGAGCAGGGCTTCCAGCACACCGCGGTCGAGGCGGTCGAGGCCTCGCTCGTCCACCTCGTAGACGGCGAGGGCGGCAGCCGCGATGTCCTTGGTGATCAGTCCGTCGGCCTTGACCTGGGCGTAGTCCCGGACGCGGCGCAGCAGGCGGTTGGCGATGCGGGGGGTGCCGCGGGAGCGGCCGGCGATCTCGGCGGCGCCCTCCGGCTCGACCTCGACCTCCAGGAGGCTCGCCGAGCGGTGGATGACCCGTTCCAGTTCGGCCGGTTCGTAGAACTCCATGTGGGCGGTGAAGCCGAAGCGGTCGCGCAGCGGGGGCGGCAGCAGCCCCGCGCGAGTGGTGGCGCCGACCAGGGTGAACGGGGGCAGCTCCAGGGGGATGGCGGTGGCTCCCGGGCCCTTGCCGACGATGACGTCGACGCGGAAGTCCTCCATCGCCATGTACAGCATCTCCTCGGCGGGCCGGGACATGCGGTGGATCTCGTCGAGGAAGAGGACCTCGCCCTCCTGGAGGGAGGAGAGGATCGCCGCGAGGTCGCCCGCGTGCTGGATGGCCGGGCCCGACGTGATGCGGATGGGGGCGCCCATCTCGGCCGCGATGATCATCGACAGGGTGGTCTTGCCGAGGCCGGGGGCGCCGGAGAGCAGCACATGGTCGGCGGTGGCGCCACGCGCGCGTGCGGCGCGCAGGACGAGGTCGAGCTGTTCGCGGACCTTCTCCTGGCCGATGAACTCGTCCAGGTCCTTGGGGCGCAGGGCGGCCTCGACAGCCTGGTCCTCACCGTCGGCTGCCGCGCCGACGAGCCGCTCGGCGGCGGGGGCGTCGGTGGTGTCGTCCCAGTTCATGATGTGCCTCGGTGTGTGGGGGGGTTCAGCGGGCGCGGTTCAGGGTCTGGAGGGCGGCCTTCAGCAGCTGGCCGACCTGCGGAGCGCCCTCGGTGGCCTCTGCCTGCGGAGCGACGGCGGTCACGGCCTCGTCGGCCTCCCGGGTCGCGTACCCGAGGCCGATCAGGGCCGCGTGCAGCTGGTCGCGCCAGCCGGTGCTGACGGGCGCACCGACAGCCGGGGCGCCGACCGGCTCGCCGAGCCGGTCCTTCAGCTCCAGGAGCAGCTTCTGGGCGCCCTTCTTGCCGATGCCGGGAACGGCGGTGAGTGCCTTCTCGTCGGCGGTGGCGACCGCCCGGCGCAGGGCGTCCGGGGTGTGCACGGCCAGCATCGCCTGGGCGAGTCTCGGTCCCACGCCGCTCGCCGTCTGGAGCAGCTCGAAGGTCTGCCGCTCGTCGTCGTCCGCGAAGCCGTACAGGGTCAGTGAGTCCTCCCGTACGACGAGGGAGGTGTGCAGCTTGGCGGGCCGGCCGACGCGGAGCGTGGACAGTGTGTTCGGCGTGCACTGCACGGCCATGCCGACGCCGCCGACCTCGACGACCGCGGCATCGGGGGCGAGCGCGGCGACCGAGCCGCTGACGAAGGCGATCATGTCGTACGGCCTTTCGATGCGTGCAGGGCTACGGCCTGCTGGAGTCGGTTCTGCCCCGGGGCGCGCCAGATGTGGCAGATGGCGAGGGCGAGGGCGTCGGCCGCGTCGGCGGGCTTGGGCGGTGCGCTGAGCCGGAGCAGCCGGGTCACCATCGCGCCCACCTGGGCCTTGTCGGCGCGGCCGCTGCCGGTGACGGCGGCCTTGACCTCGCTGGGGGTGTGCAGCGCCACGGGGATCCCGCGACGCGAGGCGCACAGAATGGCGACGGCGCTGGCCTGGGCGGTGCCCATCACCGTACTGACGTTGTGCTGGCTGAAGACGCGCTCCACGGCGACGAATTCCGGCCGGTGCTCGTCCAGCCACTGCTCGATGCCCTGCTCGACGGCGACGAGTCGGCGACCGAGGTCGGCGTCCGCCGGTGTCCGGACGACGCCGACGCCGATCATCGTGAGCGGCTGTCCGGCAACGCCCTCGACCACGCCGACGCCGCACCGGGTCAGTCCCGGGTCCACCCCCAGCACGCGCACGCGCGCCCTCCCCTCTTTGCGGCTAAGCCGCCGCCGCTCTCGCGGACCTGGCTGAGCACCGTCGGGGTTCCTCAATTGATGGTTACGGCCCGTGGACGGTGATCTTTGACTGCCGCCAGGCTATCCGCTGGCACTGACAACGGCGGCGGGCCGGTGGGACGTGTCCCACCGG
>NZ_JBSHKH010000262.1:0-3097 GCF_053643595.1 Streptomyces sp. NPDC055506
CCGACGACGTCGTCGTATATGAAAACCTGTCCAAGACGCTCTTAAGCCAGGGCGGAGCCGTCCTCGGCCCCGCCCGGGTCATCGACCACCTGGTCAACGCGGCACGGACGTTCATCTTCGACACGGGACTCGCCCCCGGCGCGGCGGGGGCGGCCCTGGCGGCCCTGCGGCTGCTGCGCCGCGAACCGGAACGGGCGGCACGGGCCCGCGCGGTGGCGAGCGAACTGCACGCACGCCTGACCGCCGCGGGTCTGGAAGCGGTGCGTCCGGACGCCGCGGTGGTCTCGGTGCGGGCGCCCTCTCCCGAGGACGCCGTGCGCTGGGCGGCCGAGTGCCGCGCGGCGGGCCTGGCCGTGGGCTGCTTCCGTCCTCCTTCCGTGCCCGACGGCATCTCACGACTCAGGCTGACCGCCCGGGCGGACCTGACCGGGGAACAGATCGAACGCGCTGTACGGCTGATCGGCGAGACGCGACCATGAGTCGGCGTGACACGGCCGGGCGTCGCACGATGACGGACTGATCAGAAATGATCAAATGCGGTCGACCGCGGCCGTGAACTCCGCCCAGCTCCTCGATGAGAAGAGCAGCGCGGGCCCGGCCGGGTCCTTGGAGTCGCGCACGGCGAGCAGTCCGGCCCAGGGTGGGGTCTCCGGACACGCGGTCTCGACGCAGTTGTTCGCGCCGGTGCTGTAGCTGCTGCGCAGCCACCGCACACCGTGCAGTTCGGTGCTTGAGGGGACATGACGAGGCAGTGCACGCATGGTGCCTCCTTACGCGCCGGCGGCTGTCCCGGCGATGAAATCCAACGAGTCCTCGGGCGAAAGGGCGTGGATCTGAAGGGCGTTGAAGGCCTCCGTGTAGGCCTGGAGGTCTTCTTTCCGTTCGAGGTAGAGGCTACTCGTCAAGTGGTCGAGAACAACTACGTTCAGATCAGAAGTGCTCGAAAATGAGAAAATAACGAAAGGGCCGGTGACACCGATGTGCGCCCCGGCGGCGAACGGCAGCACCTGGAGCCGCACCTGGGGCAGGCGCGCCGCCTCGACCAGCCGTTCCAGCTGCCGGGCCATGACCCCGGGCCCGCCCACCTCCCGCCGCAGCACGGCCTCGTCCAGGACGGCGCTCAGTTCCAGCGGCGGATCCGCGCGCAGCACGTCCTGCCGGGCCAGTCGCACCTCGACCAGCGTGTCCAGCCGGTCCTCCGGCAGCCCCTCCACCGCGGCCTTCGTCACCGCACGCGCGTACTCGGGCGTCTGGAGCAGTCCCGGGACGACGGTGGTCTCCAGCGTGCGCATCGCGGTCGCCTGGGACTCCAGGCTGATGAAGTCCCGGTAGGTCGGCGGCAGCACCCCGCGGTAGGCGTGCCACCAGTGGTGTCTGCCGCCCCCGTCGTCGGACCCCGCCAATACCAGGAGCAGCTCGCGAAGTTGGGAGTCGGTCACACCGTAGGCGTCGAGGAGTAACCGCACATCGGCCGGTTTCACCCCGCTCGTGCCCGTCTCGATCCGGCTGACCTTGGACTGGTGCCAGCCCACCAGCCGGGCCGCCTCACCGCTGGTGAGGCCCGCCGAGGTGCGCAGCGCGCGCAGTTCGGCGCCCAGTTTCCGGCGGCGCACCGCGGGACCGTGCTGCATGGGCTTCTCCTTACTCCTTCCGAGCCACCCAAATACGGTCTCGCGTCGTAGAGTTCACCGCTTTGAGCGACAGATATATGCATATCTTGGTGGATCGCCGCCCTTCGCGGGTGTTCTGGTGGCACTCTGGCGGCGAAGCACCAGTCCGGGACCGTACTCGAACCCTCCGCTCCGTGTCGGGCTGCGGTCCCGTGGGAAAGGGACGACGTCGCCATGGCAGACCATTTGGAAACATCCGTCACTCTGCCGAGCGATCCCGCCTCGGTCTCCGCAGCGCGTGCCCACGTGGTGGACACGCTGGCGGAGTGGGGCCTGCCGGCGGGCACGGAAGTGTCCGACACCATCCGGCTCATCATCTCCGAGCTCGCCACCAACGCCGTCCAGCACACCTTCGGGCAGTCGCCCACGTTCACGGTGGACCTCGTGCTCGACCGCGACGAACGGCTGCGCGTCGGTGTCACGGACAGCCACCCGCGGCTCCCCAGACGGCTCCCCGCCGCCGTCCAGCAGGACAACGGCCGCGGTCTGGTCATCATCCGCTGGCTGACCGCCGAATGCGGAGGCAGGCTCAGGATCCGCCCCACCCGTGAGGGCGGCAAGACCATCTCCGTCGAACTTCCGTGGACCGTCCCGGCCCAGCCCATGACGGCGGCGGGACAGCAGGAACCGTAGCCTCAGCGCGGCGCGCCGGACCCGAGCACGCGCACTTCCGCAGGCGCGACCGACGTCCGCGCCACCGTTCCCACAGAGCCTGTCACCGGCGCCGCAGCGACGCCTCCCGGTATGACGCTCCTCCCCGACGCGGTGCGGGGATCCTGACGGTGCCCTGGGGCGCCGCCTCCTCGACAGCGGGCTCCGGCTCCTCGCGGCCGCCGTCCGTCTCCTCCCGCAGCCCCGCCCGTCGCACCAGCCGGGGGAGCACGCCCCACAGTCCGACGCAGACCAGGAAGGTCGCCACCCCCGCGGCGATCCCTCCGGCCCTGCTGGTCGTCACATCCACCACCAGCAGCACGGAACCGCTGAAAGCGAACACCAGCACGATCAGGCCCGTCGTGGCCAGTCGCGAAGAGACCTGCACGATGCGGGGCTTCGCGCCCTGCTGGAAGAGCGAGCGGTGCAGCGCGGCCGGGGCGGTGAACAGCGCCGCGGCCAGGACCGCCAGCAACAGCGTGCTGACGTAGGTGACGCGCTGGGTCGTGTCGAGGGACGAGAAGCGCGAGGTGAAGGCGAGCGACAGCAGGAAGGCGAACAGGATCTGTACGCCCGTCTGGGTGACCCGCAGCTCCTGGAGCAGCTCGACGAAGTTGCGGTCGGCGCGCTGCAGTGGTGTCTCGCCGCGTGCGGTGCAGGGACTGTGCTCGGCCATGACGCGACGGGTAACCACTTGAGCCCGTGTCACGCTCCCGGCGCGGGGCGGCGCGGCTCAGACGCCCCCGCACCCCCGGGGGGGCAAATACACCAGTATA
>NZ_JBSHKH010000263.1:0-3086 GCF_053643595.1 Streptomyces sp. NPDC055506
TTCCAGCAGGCCTTGTGCCAGTGCCGGCGGTCGTCGACGCCCGCGTGCTCGGACCAGGCCACCACGTGCGGCACACCGTCGGGGATCATCTGGTCACAGCCGGGACAGCGGTAGGACTTGCCCTGCGCGCTCGCGCCGGCCACATGCCGCACGCTCCAGTTCTCGCCCTGCCAGTTCTCCGAGGACTCCCAGCCGCCGTAGCGGCCGGGGCTGTCGTCCTCGGCGCTCCGGCCGGACGAACCGGCATCCTTGGGTCGGTTGCGACGCGGGGACACGGGACACCTCTCGGGGCTATACAGGAAGCACGGGCCGTGTCCAGCCTACGCGGCGCGGACGAGGGTACGCGTACGGCACCAATCGCCACAAGTCCCTCGCCGGGCGAGGCGGGTGCTCCCCCGGCCCGCAGCGGAACGCCCCATTCTGCAGACAATCCGCAAAATACTCCGCCCGGCCGTGTCCTCGGCACGTGTCAGACGGTTATGCCCTGCGGGGGAGCTCCGAGTCGGAGCCAAGGAAGCAGGAAAGCAATGCACGTTGGAAGTTTCGTGTTGGCGGCCCAGTTCCCCGGCCAGGGCGAGGGAGAGGCGCTGCACCGCGCGGTCCGCTCGGCCGAGGTGGCCGAGGAGTCGGGGCTCGACGCGGTCTGGCTGGCCGAGCACCACTTCGTGCCGTACGGCACATGCCCGTCGGCCATCACCCTGGCCGCCTTACTGCTCGGCCGCACCCGCCGCATCCGGGTCGGTACGGCGGTCAGTGTCCTGCCCACCGCCCACCCCGTGGCCCTCGGCGAACAGGCCGCGCTGCTGCACCACACGAGCGGCGGCCGGTTCACGCTGGGTGTCGGGCGCGGTGGCCCGTGGGTCGACCTGGAGGTGTTCGGCGCGGGCCTCGAGGCGTACGAGAAGGGGTTCCCGGAGGCCCTGGATCTCCTGGACCGCTGGCTGCGCGAACCGTCCGTGGCGGCCGACGGGGAGCGCTTCCGCTTCCGTGCGGTCCCGGTGGTCCCCCGGCCGTCGGAGGCCCTGACCGACGTCCATGGGCCCGAGCTGGTGGTGGCCTGCACCTCCCCGGCGAGCGTGCGGCTGGCCGCCGAGCGCGGTCTGTCGATGCTGCTCGGGATGCATGTGGGGGACGAGGAGAAGGCCGAGATGGTCGCCCTGTGGCGGCAGCACGCGCGGGCGTGCGGCCGGCCCGCCGAGGAGATCCTCGGCGCGTCCCATGTGTCGGCCGGCGTCTGCCAGATCGCGGACCGGCGTGTCGACGCGGCGGAGACGCTGATGAAGGCGATGCCCGGCTGGCTGAAGCAGGGCCTGGAGGCGCATGTCACGGTCGACGGGCGCACACGCCGGATGCGCGACCCGCTGGCGTACACCGAACTGCTCTGCGGGCTGCACCCGGTGGGGACGCCGCGGCTGTGCGCCGACCGGCTGGCGGCGACCAGCGAGCGGACCGGCATCTCCCGCTTCGCCCTGCTCGTCGAGGGCTCCGGAGACCTGGCGGCGACCGAGGAGAACGTACGGCGGCTGGGGACCGAGGTGCTCCCCCAACTCGTCTGAGCGCGCGGTGAATTCCTGGGGGCTTGCCGCTCCGGTACAGAAAACGCACCTCCCGCGTACGGAGCGGCAAGCAAGCGGCGCCGCGTCAGCAGTCCCGGAACTCGGGTGACTGGTTCAGCACCTGGCTGCGGACCGAGGTGAAGCGGTTCAGCTTCTCGTCGACCGAGGAGTCAAGCGGGAACACGGCTACCCGGTGGCAGTTCTGGAAAGCCAGCCGCACACCGAAGTGCCGTTGCAGCGCGCCGCGTATCGCGTCACTCGCAAGCGCACGCAGCAACTGACCGCGTGCCTGCTCGTCCGGCGGAGGCGTCTGGTTGTCGGCGAACGCACCGCCGTCCACCTTCAGCTGGGCCACCAGGGAGCTGATCATCTCCCACGCATAGGGCAGGGAGGTCCGGACGCAGTCGACGAATTCCGCTTCGTCGACCTCGCCTCGCTCGGCCTGTTCGAGTAGGGCCGGTGAGACGTCGAGCGACATGAGTTCTCCTCTCGCACCCCCGACGAGCGGGGGTTGCCGGACAGATAGGGGAGGTTCGCGATACCGGACACGCTGCGTACACACCTCGCGACCTCCCGTTCATACGGTAAGCAACCGACGGTGACGGCACCAGGAGAATGCGCAGATGAGACACTCTCAATGAGCACACCCTGCACACAATCGGCCATTACCGAACACGTGTTTTCCAGGGCGAATCGCGTCGGCAGGCGCCCGTCGAGTAGCGTTGCCGACCATGCGTCTCGTCATTGCCCGCTGTTCCGTGGACTACGCCGGGCGGCTCACCGCCCACCTTCCCTCGGCCCCGCGCCTGATCCTGGTGAAGGCGGACGGCAGCGTCTCGATCCACGCCGACGACCGGGCCTACAAGCCCCTGAACTGGATGTCGCCGCCCTGCACGCTGAAGGAGGGCACCGGCGAGGAAAAGGGCGTCTGGACCGTCATCAACAAGGCGGGCGAGAAGCTCATCATCACGATGGAGGAAGTCCTCCACGACTCCTCGCACGAACTGGGCGTGGATCCCGGCCTGATCAAGGACGGCGTGGAAGCGCACCTTCAGGAGCTGCTCGCCGATCGTATCGAGACACTCGGCGACGGCTACACCCTGATCCGCCGCGAGTACCCGACCGCCATCGGGCCGGTGGACATCCTGTGCCGGGACGCCGACGGCAAGACCGTCGCGGTGGAGATCAAGCGGCGCGGTGAGATCGACGGCGTGGAGCAACTGACGCGCTATCTGGAGCTGCTGAACCGCGACCCCCATCTCGCGCCGGTCCGCGGCATCTTCGCCGCCCAGGAGATCAAGCCCCAGGCCCGCGTCCTCGCGACGGACCGGGGCATCGGCTGCCAGGTCCTCGACTACGACGCGATGCGCGGCATCGAGGACGACAAACTGCGACTGTTCTGACCCACCAGGTCTCTGACCCACCCCCACCAGACGAAGAGGGCCGGGTCCGCGACGACCGCGAGCACCGTGCGGGGGACCCGCACGGTCTGCACGATGAGCCTGATCTCGGTGAGCCGCTGGTCGGAGC
>NZ_JBSHKH010000264.1:0-3058 GCF_053643595.1 Streptomyces sp. NPDC055506
ACCCTCCCGGGTGCCGCCCCTTCGTCATGTTCGGTCCAGCGCTGGCTCAGTCCAGCCCGGCCACCAGCTGGAACGACGCGTCCGCGCGGTACTGCCCGTGGTGCTGGTACGGGTCGAGGCGGAGCTGGAAGCTGCGGTGGCGCAGGAAGCGGCCCGGGTAGTTCACCGACTCCAGCATGACCGTGCCCGAGGGGTACACGGGGCGGGGGCAGAAGGTGGCGTCCTGGCGGAAGAGGGGCGAGCCGTCGTCGGCGTTCGCGACCAGGACGAAGCTGCGGTGGCGGAGGTAGCGGCCGTCCGCGGTGGTGAAGGAGTAGCAGGAGGAGTCGGTGAGGCCGGCTACGCGCCGGAAGGTGGCGTCCTCACGCTGCTCCGGGCCGGAGCCGATTGAGTCCAGGCGCACATAGCCGTCGCGCACCCGCCAGTAGCGGTCGGGGTAGTTGACCGAGCGTATGGATATCCCGTTGGACTTCGGGGGCTTGGGGGCCGGTGAAGTCCGGTCGGACTCCGAGGGCTTCGGTGCCTTCGGGCGCGGCTTCGGCGAGGCGCTCGGGCTGGTGGATGCGCTCGTCGTCGGGGTGGGCGACGGGCGTTCGCGGTCCTTGCCGGGCGTCTGCGTGGCGGTCCCGGAGGGCGTCGCGAAGGAGATCAGGCCGCCCGGGGCCGAACTGCTGAGTGTGGTCGGCTCCGCCGACTCGGGTGCGGGCTCGCCGGCCTGACTGTCCATCACGGCGATCGCCGTCACGCACGCGGTGACCGTGGCCAGGGCGAGGGCGCCCGCCAGCCAGAGTCGTCGCGTACCCGGTGCCCGGGTGGTGTCCGGGGCCCAACCGTTTTCCCACGGACGGTCCTGTGGCGGCCGGGACTTGTCTTCTGTCATGCGCTGGTTCCTCCATCGGGGCACCCTTGACGGCGGCGCAGTTGTGGTGACCCGGTGTGTGATCGGTGACACCGTAGTGGACGTGTGGGATCACTGGGGGCGTTTGTTGAGAGCGGTTTCCGTCCTGTGATGTGTACGGTCGTACAGATGGTGTGTACGCTTGTACATATGGGTTATCTGCTGCTGGCTACGGCCATAGCCGCCGAAGTGGGCGCGACGACTGCCATGAAGTACAGCGACGGCTTCAGCAGGCTCGGGCCCTCACTGCTCACACTCGTCGGCTACCTCGTCTCCTTCGCGCTCCTCGCGCAGACGCTGAAGACCGTCTCCGTCGGCACGGCCTACGCCATCTGGGCCGGAGTCGGCACCGCGGCCATCGCCACCATCGGCGTCCTGTTCCTCGGAGAGGGCGTGACCGCCGCCAAGGCCGCCGGTATCGCGCTGATCATCGTCGGGGTCGTGGTGCTGAACCTGGGAGGCGGTCACTGATGCCCCGGCGCTACGACCCCGAGCGGCGGCAGCGGATCATCGACGCGGCGATCCGGGTCGTCGGGGCGAAGGGCATCGCGGGGCTCAGCCACCGCAGTGCCGCCGCGGAGGCCGATGTGCCGCTCGGCTCCACCACGTACCACTTCCGAACCCTCGACGAGCTGCTGGTCGCCGCACTGCGGCAGGCCAACGAGGGCTTCGCCAAGGTGATCGCCGGGCGCGGCGGACTGCAGGACCCCCGGACCGATCTGGCGGCGGAGCTGGCGGCATGGGTGGGGGAGTGGCTCGCGGGCGACCGTACCGGCGTCGAGCTGGAGTACGAGCTGTATCTGGCCGCCCTGCGTCGGCCCGCCCTGCGGCCCGTCGCCGCCGAGTGGGCCGAGGGGGTCGCCGAGTTGCTGTCCCGGCGCACGGATCCCGTCACGGCGCGGGCGCTGGTGGCGGTGGTCGACGGGATCTGTCTTCAGGTGCTGCTGACGGGGGTGGCGTATGACGAGGAGTATGCGCGGGAGGTGCTGGGGCGGGTCGTGGCGGGGGTCGGCGGTTGTGGGGTGGGGGTGTGAGGGCGGGTAGGGCGCCGCGTCGCGCCGACCAGCGGGGAGACGTACCGCCCGGCACGTGAGACGGCCCCGTACCGGTTCGCATCGACCGCCGTCCGCCGGTTAGGTTGCCCTCATGACCGACACGACTGCTCCTCGCACCACCGGCGCCGTGGCCGCCGGCCTCGCCACGATCGCCGCCGACGGCACCGTCCTCGACACCTGGTTCCCCGCGCCCGAGCTGTCCGACGAGCCCGGCCCGTCCGGCACCGAGCGGCTGTCCGCCGAGCGTGCCGCGGAACTGCTCGGCGGCGGCGCGACCGCTGCGGTCGGCCCGGACGCCCGCCGGGGCGTCGAGGTGGTCGCGGTCCGCACGGTCATCGCCTCGCTCGACGAGAAGCCGGTCGACGCGCACGACGTCTACCTGCGCCTGCACCTGCTCTCGCACCGTCTGGTGAAGCCGCACGGCCAGAGCCTCGACGGCATCTTCGGCCACCTCGCGAACGTCGCCTGGACCTCGCTGGGCCCGGTCGCCGTGGACGACCTGGAGAAGGTGCGCCTCAACGCGCGCGCCGAGGGCCTGCACCTCCAGGTGACGAGCGTCGACAAGTTCCCGCGCATGACGGACTACGTGGCTCCCAAGGGCGTCCGTATCGCCGACGCCGACCGGGTCCGCCTCGGTGCGCACCTCTCCGAGGGCACCACCGTCATGCACGAGGGCTTCGTCAACTTCAACGCCGGCACGCTCGGCACGTCGATGGTCGAGGGCCGTATCTCCGCGGGCGTCCTGATCGGCGACGGCTCGGACATCGGCGGCGGCGCCTCCACGATGGGCACGCTGTCCGGCGGCGGCAACGTCATCATCTCCATCGGCGAGCGCTGCCTGATCGGCGCCGAGGCGGGCGTGGGCATCGCCCTCGGCGACGAGTGCGTCGTCGAGGCCGGCCTCTACGTCACCGCCGGCACCCGCGTCACCATGCCCGACGGCCAGATCGTCAAGGCCCGCGAGCTGTCCGGCGCCTCCAACATCCTGTTCCGCCGCAACTCGGTCACCGGCACGGTCGAGGCGCGGCCGAACAACGCGGTGTGGGGCGGGCTGAACGAGATCCTGCACAGCCACAACTGATCGCGTCGGTCATCGCCGAGCGCC
>NZ_JBSHKH010000265.1:0-3025 GCF_053643595.1 Streptomyces sp. NPDC055506
GTCGTGCTGACCGGGCGGCTGTCCCTGCGCACGCACCCATGGCTGGCCGACCACGTGATCGGTGACACGGTCCTTTTCCCCGGGACGGGGTTCGTGGAGCTGGCTGTACGGGCCGGGGACGAGACCGGCTGCCCGCGCCTGGAAGAACTCACCATGGAGATGCCGCTGGTCATCCCCGAAGAAGGCGATGTCGCCCTTCAGGTCCGGGTCGGTGCGCAGGACGAGTCCGGCTGGCGGCCGGTGAGCGTGTACTCGCAGAGC
Organism: Streptomyces sp. NPDC055506; assembly: GCF_053643595.1. Taxonomy (NCBI): domain Bacteria; kingdom Bacillati; phylum Actinomycetota; class Actinomycetes; order Kitasatosporales; family Streptomycetaceae; genus Streptomyces; species Streptomyces sp. NPDC055506. The sequence goes on from NZ_JBSHKH010000265.1 coordinate 262, forward strand.
GGGCCGGACGAGGAGTGGACCCGGCACGTCAGCGGGGTACTGGCGGCCGGGTCTGGCGGCGAGGGCTTCGATCTGGCGGTGTGGCCTCCGGCTGATGCGGATCCGGTGGCGCTGGACGGGTTCTACCAGGGTCTGGCCGCGTCCGGCTACGGCTACGGCCCGGTGTTCCAGGGGCTGCGGGCGGTGTGGCGGCGCGGCGACGAGGTGTTCGCCGAGGTCGGTCTGCCCGAGGACCAGGCCGCGGACGCGGGTGGGTTCGGTATCCATCCTGCGTTGCTCGACGCCGCCCTGCACGCGGCGCTGGCCACCGCCGGTGACCGCACCGGTGACAGTGGCGATGACCAGATCCGGCTGCCTTTCGCGTGGACCGGCGTGTCCCTGTTCGCCACCGGCGCCACGGCGGCACGTATCCGTCTGACATTCACTGGCACTGATGCGGCGTCGGTCGAGATGGCGGATGCCGAGGGCCGCCCGGTGGCTTCGGCCGACGCACTGGTCTCCCGACCGGTCTCCAGGGAACAGCTGTCGGAATCGCAGGCTGGTGGCGGGCAGGGAACGCTCCTGGGCGTGGACTGGGTCCCCGCCCCCACGGCGGATACGCCCTCTTCTATCGGGTGGGCGATGCTGGGCGACCCCGTACGGCCTGACGGGGACAGCCACCCGGACTTTGTGGTCCTGGTCTGTCCGCCACAGGCTGATGACGACCTCGCGCGAGGAACGGGCCGCGCCGCCGGTGAAGTGCTCGATGCGGTTCAGGGGTGGCTAGCGGATGAGTCGGTCGTCGGCTCGCGGCTGGTCGTGGTGACGCGTGGAGCCGTGGAGGTGGGCTCCGATGACCGGCTGTCCGGTCTGACACATGCCGCGGTGTGGGGTCTGGTGCGGTCGGCGCAGACGGAGCACCCGGGCCGGTTCGTTCTGGTGGATGTGGACGACGCGGCTGCGCTGGCCGATGTCCTGCCTGCGGCACTGGCCACGGGTGAGCCGCAGGTCGTGGTGCGGGACGGGCAGGTGTGGGTGCCGCGTCTTGCCCGGCTGACGGCCACGGAGGAGCCGGCCGTGCCCCCTACCTGGGATGCCGAGGGCACGGTGTTGATCACCGGGGGGACCGGGGCGCTGGGGGGTCTGCTGGCCCGTCATCTGGTGGAGAAGTACGGGGTGCGCCATCTGCTTCTGGCCAGTCGTCGAGGCCCTGATGCTCCCGGTGCGCGGGAGCTGGAGGCGGAGCTGCTCGGGTTGGGTGCGGCGTCGGTGTCGGTGGTGGCCTGTGATGTGGCTGAGCGTCGGGCGGCGGAGGCGTTGGTGGCCGGGGTGCCGGCGGAGTATCCGTTGCGTGCGGTGGTGCATGCGGCGGGGGTGTTGGACGACGGTACGGTCGCGGCCTTGACGCCGGAGCGGCTGGACACCGTCATGCGGGCCAAGGTGGACGCCGCCGTCAACTTGCACGAAGCGACCCACGGCCTCGACCTGCGGGCATTCGTACTCTTCTCCTCCGTCGCCGGGATCTTCGGTGGCCCGGGCCAGTCGAACTACGCCGCCGCCAACGCCTTCCTCGACGCTCTGGCTCAGCGGCGCGCAGCGGAGGGCCTGCCGGGGCTCTCGCTTGCCTGGGGCCTGTGGGACCAGGACGGAGGTATGACCGGGCAGTTGGACCAAGCGGCGCGGGCACGTATCTCGCGTTCCGGTCTGACCCCCATACCCGCGCGACAGGGATTGAGCCTGTTCGACATGGCGGCGCGGGTGCGCGACCGGGCTGTGCTGGTACCCGTTGCCGTGGACATGGGCGTGCTGCGGGCCCAAGCCGGGACGGGCACCTTGCCGCCGTTGCTGCGCAACCTGGTCCCAGCCCCGGTGCGGCGGACCGCGGCCATCGCCGAATCCGACAGACAGGGGACCGGATCCTCGCCGGCGCAGCAGCTGGCCGAACTCTCCGAGCCGGAACAGGAACGACTGCTCCTGGACCTGGTCCGTACCCATGCCGCGGCTGCGCTCGGACACGCGAAACCGGACGCGGTGGGGCCGCAGCGCGGGTTCCTGGAGCTGGGCTTCGACTCGCTGATGGCGGTGGAACTCCGCAACCGCCTCAGTGCGGCAGTCGGCCTGCGCCTCCCTTCGACCTCGATCTTCGACCACCCAACCCCGCTTGCCCTCGCCCTCGCGCTGCGGTCCGAGCTGATGGGTACGGAACGAAACGCGCCTGCCGCGCAGGGCGCAGCGGCCGCTACAGCCACCGCGGCCGCCGACGAGCCACTGGCGATCATCGGAATGGCCTGCCGCCTCCCTGGCGGTATCGATTCCCCGGATGCGCTGTGGCAGCTCGTGGACGAGGGTCGGGACGTGGTGTCCGCTTTCCCGGACGACCGCGGCTGGAATGTGGAGCAGCTGTACGACCCGGATCCGGACGCACGCGGCAAGAGCTACTCATGCGAAGGGGCGTTCGTCGACGACGCCGGTGACTTCGACGCGGAGCTGTTCGGGATCTCGCCGCGTGAGGCGCTGGCGATGGATCCGCAGCAGCGGCTGCTGCTGGAGGCGTCCTGGGAGGCGTTCGAGCGGGCCGGGATCGACCCGGCGGCCGTGCGAGGCCACCAGGTCGGCGTGTTCGCCGGTGCCATGGCCCCGGACTACGTCTCAAGGCTCAACAAGGTGCCCGAGGACGTCGAGGGCTACACGATGACGGGCAGTACCGCCAGCGTCATCTCCGGCCGGATCTCGTATGCGTTCGGTCTCGAGGGGCCGGCGGTGACGGTGGACACGGCGTGTTCGT
>NZ_JBSHKH010000266.1:0-1702 GCF_053643595.1 Streptomyces sp. NPDC055506
GCCGGCCCCAGTGAACTCGCCTGTAAGGGTGGGGTGATGGGTGGCTGGTCGTTGTTTGAGAACTGCACAGTGGACGCGAGCATCTGTGGCCAAGTTTTTAAGGGCGCACGGTGGATGCCTTGGCACCAGGAACCGATGAAGGACGTGGGAGGCCACGATAGTCCCCGGGGAGTCGTCAACCAGGCTTTGATCCGGGGGTTTCCGAATGGGGAAACCCGGCAGTCGTCATGGGCTGTCACCCGCTGCTGAACACATAGGCAGTGTGGAGGGAACGCGGGGAAGTGAAACATCTCAGTACCCGCAGGAAGAGAAAACAACCGTGATTCCGGGAGTAGTGGCGAGCGAAACCGGATGAGGCCAAACCGTATGCGTGTGAGACCCGGCAGGGGTTGCGTATACGGGGTTGTGGGATCTCTCTTCCACGGTCTGCCGGCCGTGGGACGAGTCAGAAACCGTTGATGTAGGCGAAGGACATGCGAAAGGTCCGGCGTAGAGGGTAAGACCCCCGTAGTCGAAACGTCAGCGGCTCGTTTGAGAGACACCCAAGTAGCACGGGGCCCGAGAAATCCCGTGTGAATCTGGCGGGACCACCCGCTAAGCCTAAATATTCCCTGGTGACCGATAGCGGATAGTACCGTGAGGGAATGGTGAAAAGTACCGCGGGAGCGGAGTGAAATAGTACCTGAAACCGTGTGCCTACAAGCCGTGGGAGCGTCGGACATCAGCTTGCTGGTGTCTCGTGACTGCGTGCCTTTTGAAGAATGAGCCTGCGAGTTTGCGGTGTGTTGCGAGGTTAACCCGGGTGGGGAAGCCGTAGCGAAAGCGAGTCCGAACAGGGCGATTTTAGTAGCACGCTCAAGACCCGAAGCGGAGTGATCTAGCCATGGGCAGGTTGAAGCGGAGGTAAGACTTCGTGGAGGACCGAACCCACCAGGGTTGAAAACCTGGGGGATGACCTGTGGTTAGGGGTGAAAGGCCAATCAAACTCCGTGATAGCTGGTTCTCCCCGAAATGCATTTAGGTGCAGCGTCGTGTGTTTCTTGCCGGAGGTAGAGCACTGGATAGGCGATGGGCCCTACCGGGTTACTGACCTTAGCCAAACTCCGAATGCCGGTAAGTGAGAGCGCGGCAGTGAGACTGTGGGGGATAAGCTCCATGGTCGAGAGGGAAACAGCCCAGAGCATCGACTAAGGCCCCTAAGCGTACGCTAAGTGGGAAAGGATGTGGAGTCGCAGAGACAACCAGGAGGTTGGCTTAGAAGCAGCCACCCTTGAAAGAGTGCGTAATAGCTCACTGGTCTAGTGATTCCGCGCCGACAATGTAGCGGGGCTCAAGCGTACCGCCGAAGTCGTGTCATTGCGATATATACCCCCAACGGGGATCGTGATGGGTAGGGGAGCGTCGTCTGCCGGGTGAAGCAGCCGCGTAAGCGAGTTGTGGACGGTTGACGAGTGAGAATGCAGGCATGAGTAGCGATTCACACGTGAGAAACGTGTGCGCCGATTGACTAAGGGTTCCTGGGTCAAGCTGATCTGCCCAGGGTAAGTCGGGACCTAAGGCGAGGCCGACAGGCGTAGTCGATGGATAACCGGTTGATATTCCGGTACCCGCTGTGAAGCGTCAAACATCGAGCATCGTGATGCTAAGGCCGTGAAGCCGTTCCGGACCCTTCGGGGAAAGGAAAGTGGTGGAGCCGCCGAAC
>NZ_JBSHKH010000266.1:1799-3007 GCF_053643595.1 Streptomyces sp. NPDC055506
AAGGCCGTGAAGCCGTTCCGGACCCTTCGGGGAAAGGAAAGTGGTGGAGCCGCCGAACCAAGCGGTTAGTAGGTGAGTGATGGGGTGACGCAGGAAGGTAGTCCATCCCGGGCGGTGGTTGTCCCGGGGTAAGGGTGTAGGCCGTGCGATAGGTAAATCCGTCGCACTTGTGGCTGAGACCTGATGCCGAGCCGATTGTGGTGAAGTGGATGATCCTATGCTGTCGAGAAAAGCCTCTAGCGAGTTTCATGGCGGCCCGTACCCTAAACCGACTCAGGTGGTCAGGTAGAGAATACCGAGGCGTTCGGGTGAACTATGGTTAAGGAACTCGGCAAAATGCCCCCGTAACTTCGGGAGAAGGGGGGCCACATCCGGTGATGAGCTTCGCGCTCTGAGCTGGGGGTGGCCGCAGAGACCAGCGAGAAGCGACTGTTTACTAAAAACACAGGTCCGTGCGAAGCCGTAAGGCGATGTATACGGACTGACGCCTGCCCGGTGCTGGAACGTTAAGGGGACCGGTTAGTCACTCTTCGGGGTGGCGAAGCTGAGAACTTAAGCGCCAGTAAACGGCGGTGGTAACTATAACCATCCTAAGGTAGCGAAATTCCTTGTCGGGTAAGTTCCGACCTGCACGAATGGCGTAACGACTTCTCGACTGTCTCAACCATAGGCCCGGTGAAATTGCACTACGAGTAAAGATGCTCGTTTCGCGCAGCAGGACGGAAAGACCCCGGGACCTTTACTACAGTTTGATATTGGTGTTCGGTTCGGCTTGTGTAGGATAGCTGGGAGACTTTGAAGCTCGCACGCCAGTGTGGGTGGAGTCGTCGTTGAAATACCAGTCTGGTCGTGCTGGATGTCTAACCTGGGTCCGTGATCCGGATCAGGGACAGTGTCTGATGGGTAGTTTAACTGGGGCGGTTGCCTCCTAAAGAGTAACGGAGGCGCCCAAAGGTTCCCTCAGCCTGGTTGGCAATCAGGTGTTGAGTGTAAGTGCACAAGGGAGCTTGACTGTGAGACCGACGGGTCGAGCAGGGACGAAAGTCGGGACTAGTGATCCGGCGGTGGCTTGTGGAAGCGCCGTCGCTCAACGGATAAAAGGTACCCCGGGGATAACAGGCTGATCTTCCCCAAGAGTCCATATCGACGGGATGGTTTGGCACCTCGATGTCGGCTCGTCGCATCCTGGGGCTGGAGTCGGTCCCAAG
>NZ_JBSHKH010000267.1:0-2956 GCF_053643595.1 Streptomyces sp. NPDC055506
CACCTTGGGGTGCGGGCCCCAGCTCGCTGCATTTCAGGGCGCGTTATGGAAAAGTTTCACCGCATCACCGAACAGTGATGCATTCCCCCGTCGATCCGACTTGGCGCCCATCATCTCCGGCTCGTTCTCGCGATTCTCTGCGCCGTTCATTTTGCTGCGGAAATTCCTTGCTACGTGCCCACATCGAGGAAGGTTCCGCTTGAACCGCGCACGCACTGCACGCACGACCCGCACCCATGACCGCTCCCGGGGTTCTGCCGCCAACCGCTCGGGAGCTCCGCGGCGTTCCAAGGGCTACGAACGTCGACCTGCCACCCAGGGCGAGTTCGCACTGCCGGTGACGATCACGCCTGCTCTGTCCGCCGTCGAGTCGTTCGCCGATCTCGCCCTGCCGGCACCGTTGCTGGACGCGCTAGGTCACGAGGGCGTGACCGTGCCGTTCCCGATCCAAGGGGCGACGCTGCCGAACTCCCTCGCCGGGCGTGACGTGCTCGGCCGCGGCCGTACCGGGTCGGGCAAGACCCTCGCCTTCGGCCTCGCGGTGCTGGCCCGTACAGCGGGTCGGCGCGCCGAGCCGCGGCAGCCGCTGGCCCTGGTCCTCGTACCCACCCGCGAGCTGGCCCAGCAGGTCACCGACGCGCTCACTCCGTACGCCCGCTCCGTGCGGCTGCGGCTGGCCACCGTGGTCGGTGGCATGTCGATCGGCAGGCAGGCCGGTGCGCTGCGGGCTGGGGCGGAGGTCGTCGTCGCGACGCCGGGGCGGCTCAAGGACCTCATCGGCCGTGGCGACTGCCGGCTGGACGACGTCGCCATCACCGTCCTCGACGAGGCCGACCAGATGGCCGACATGGGCTTCATGCCTCAGGTCACGGCCCTGCTCGACCAGGTGCGCCCCGAAGGGCAGCGGATGCTCTTCTCCGCCACCCTGGACCGCAACGTCGACCTGCTCGTCCGCCGCTACCTGACCGACCCGGTGGTCCACTCCGTCGACCCGTCCGCGGGAGCGGTCACCACAATGGAGCACCACGTACTCCACGTGCACGAAGCGGACAAGTACCGGACGACCACCGAGATCGCGGCACGAGACGGCCGGGTGATCATGTTCCTGGACACCAAGCACGCCGTGGACCGGCTCACCAAGCATTTGCTGAACAGCGGCGTCCGCGCCGCGGCCCTGCACGGCGGCAAGTCCCAGCCACAGCGCACGCGGACCCTCGCCCAGTTCAAGACCGGGCACGTGACGGTACTGGTGGCGACCAACGTCGCGGCGCGCGGGATCCACGTCGACAACCTCGACCTCGTCGTCAACGTCGATCCGCCCACCGACCACAAGGACTACCTGCACCGCGGCGGCCGTACCGCCCGGGCCGGGGAGTCCGGCAGCGTCGTCACCCTGGTGACCCCCGACCAGCGCCGCAGCATGAACCGACTGATGGTTGCCGCCGGAATCACCCCCCGGATCACCCCGGTGCGTTCGGGTGAGGCGGAACTGAGCCGCATCACCGGGGCCCAGGCCCCTTCCGGTGTTCCCGTCGTCATCACCGCGCCCGTCGCGGAAGGCCCCCGCCGCGCCGCGTCTTCCGCGCATCCCTCGTCCCGAGGCCGCCGCGACCGCTCCACCCAGGGGCGCGCAACCGGGCGAGCAGGGCGGCGCGGGGCGCGGCAGCGGCCCGCGTTCGACTCGGCTGCCTAGAGGCATCGATCAGAGGCTCACCATCTCCGAGGAGGCACTTTGACACCGGTTCAGACACAGCGACAACAGGCGGTTCTCTCCCCCATGAGCGCAGTCGACGACATGGACGCGGCCGGACCTCGGGTCCGGGACGACATGACCGTCGAGGTCGCCCTGTCCGTCATGGCCGGTGCCCGTGTCGAGTACCTCCTCCTGTGCGACGGGGACGACCAGTGCACGGGCTCGATCACCCGGGCCGAACTCGCCGTTCACCGCGGCAGTTCCACGTACACGGACCGGCTCCGTCTACGGGACGTCCTCGAGGGAGCGATCACCTCGACCGTCCCTCGGTCCGTCGCCGTCGGGGAGCACGGCCGGCCCCCGGGCATCCTCGCCCTCTCCCGCTGATCCGCCTCGCCCCGGTCAGCCCGTTCCCCTTCTCCCTGTGGGGCATCCGCCGCCGCTACCCCGTCAGGCAGGTAGGCCAGGTCATCACCCGACAGGACCGCCGCGACTTCACCGGCGGCGAAGTCATCCGGGCCACTCCGCTCCAGACCGCGTCGGCACGGCTCGGCGCCGCCTACCTGGACGCATGAGGACGGGTCCGTAGGTATGAGGACGGGCGGAAGACCCGCCATCAGGATCCCGGTGAGGGCCTTGCCGACGCGCGTCGGCAGGGCCCTCACCGCCGTCTCGCCGCTCGCCGTCTCGCCGTCTCGCCGTCTCGCCGTCGGCACACGCTCCCCCGCACAGCGCCGGGAGCCAGTCGGCCGGTGACGAATGGGCCGCACCCACGACGACTTACGTCACCCGTTGTCGCAGGCCACAGGCTATCTGTTCCCCCGGAGGGCTGAAACCTTCTCTCCCCAGAGTAGATATTGAGCTCTGACACGGGTACGCTTTTTCTCGTCGACAGGGTCAAGCGAAACCCGGCAGACACGAACTGGCGGGGTTGCAGTACAAGAAATCGCAGGTCAGCGCAGATCTGGAGTCTCGAAGCCAAGATGTTCGCAGAACGGTGACGGGACGGAGAACCGCGCTGGGGCGGCTCGCAGGTCGAGGGGCCGCCAGGAAGGACGGAGGAGCAGACGCCATCAGGTTCGCCCGGCCCGAGAAAGCACTCGGCCCGGGTACCGCAAGACCCCGGATTGGTAGGTGGTCCCCGGTCACGCAGCCGCGATCCCCGCGACCCCCTCTGCAGGGCTGGTAGCGGAAACAGAAGGTCGGCACAGCATGAGGGCCGACAGATGGTGTTGAATTTCCTTCGGGGCCCTGGTGCCGTAC
>NZ_JBSHKH010000268.1:0-2878 GCF_053643595.1 Streptomyces sp. NPDC055506
ATCGCCCGACCAGTTGCGGCAGGCGGCCGGGCGGAACCACGACGCACTGTTCGAGCTGGAATGGGATCCGGCTCCGGCAGTCGGCACGCCTGAGGCCGGTGTTTTCTGGACATGGTTCGGCGACGACCATGTACCGCATGCGGAGAGCCAACCCGAATACGTGGTGTTGCGCTGTACCGACGCCAGTTCCGGCGGACTCACCGAGCAGGTGCACGAGGCAACGGGTGAGGTCCTCGCGGCGCTCCAGGCCTGGCTGGCCGATGAGCCCTCCGCCGGTTCGTGCCTGGTGGTGCTGACGCGCAATGCGGTCGCGGGCGTCGGCGAAGACGAGCCGCTGAACTTCGCGCACTCTCCTGTATGGGGTCTGGTGCGGTCGGCGCAGACGGAGCATCCGGGCCGGTTCGTTCTCGTCGATGTCGGTGAGGGGGACGACTGGGAGGCGGTGCTGCCTGCGGCGCTGGCCACCGGTGAGCCGCAGGTCGTGGTGCGCGGTGGCCAGGTGTGGGTGCCGCGTCTTGCCCGGGTGACGGCCACGGAGGAGCCGGCCGTGCCCCCGGCCTGGAATACCGAGGGCACGGTGTTGATCACCGGGGGGACCGGGGCGCTGGGGGGTCTGCTGGCCCGTCATCTGGTGGAGGAGTACGGGGTGCGCCATCTGCTCCTGGTGAGCAGGAGCGGCGACCGGGCAGCGGGGGCGTCCGAACTGCGCGAGCACTTGGAGAAGAGCGGGGCCGACGTCTCGGTCGTGGCATGTGACGCCGCCGATCGGGAAGCGGTCGTCGAACTGGTGGCGAAGATCCCGGAAGAGCACCCGCTCACAGCCGTCGTGCATGCGGCGGGCGTCGTGGACGACGCCGTGGTCGGTTCGCTCACCCGGCAGCGGCTGGAGGCGGTGCTGCGGGCCAAGGCGGACGCGGCTGTGAATCTGCATGAGGCGACCCGCGGCCTCGACCTGACCGACTTCATTCTCTTCTCCTCCGCCGCCGGTGTCTTCGGCAACGCGGGCCAGGGCAACTACGCCGCCGCCAACACCTTCCTGGACGCCCTCGCGCAGCACCGCCGGTCCGAGGGACTTCCGGGCGTATCGCTCGCCTGGGGCCTGTGGGCTCAGAACGGAGGCATGACGGGGCAGCTGGCCGACGAGGACCTGGCCAGAATCTCCCGCCGCGGTCTGGAACCGATCACGTCCGAACAGGGACTCGCCCTGTTCGATCAGGCCCTCCGCACGGACCGGGCACAGCTGCTGCCCCTGCGGTTGAACTCGGACGTGCTGCGAGCGCAGGCAGGCTCAGGGACCCTGCCCGCCCTCCTGCGCACGCTGGTCCCCGCCCCCGTCCTCGGCATGCGGACGGCTGTCCACCCCGGCAGCGCCACCGACGGGCCGTGGTCCCTGGTACGCCGGCTCGAGAACCTGTCCGGGCCGGAGCAGGAACGCCTGGTGCTGGACCTGGTCCGTGGCCATGTGGCGACGGTACTGGGACACCCGTCGCTCCACAGCGTCAAGCCGGAACAGGCATTTGACGACCTCGGCTTCGACTCGCTGACAGCGGTGGAACTGCGCAACCGGCTCGGCGCCGCCACCGGGCTGAGCCTCCCCTCAACCCTCGTCTTCGATCACCCGTCCCCGCTCGCGCTCACCGCGTACCTGCGGGCCGAGATCAACCCGCCACACATCGACGACACAACACGGGTGCTGGCCGAGCTGGACCGGTTCGAGACCGCCCTGTTCGCCATGGACCCGGACGACGACGCCACTCTGCGGATCACCAGCCGGCTTCAGACGGTGATGGCCAAATGGGACCGGCTGCGACGGCGCGACGACACGGAAAAGCGCGCGGAGAAGCGCGCGGTGAGCCATCGGCTGGAAAACGCGACGGCGGAAGAGGTCCTCGACTTCATCGACCGCAGCCTCGGCAAGAAGGGGGACAGCTAGACATGACTAGTGACGAGAAGCTGGTCGAGTACCTCAAGTGGGTCACCGCTGATCTTCATGAGACCCGAGAACGGCTCATGGAGCTCGAGTCCGGCAGCCACGAGCCCATCGCGATCATCGCGATGAGTTGCCGTTACCCCCGTGGCGTCAGCTCCCCCGAGGATCTGTGGGAGCTTGTCGCATCCGGCACGGACGCCGTAGGCCGCTTCCCCGAAAACCGGGGCTGGGACGTCGAAGGGCTGTACGACCCGGACCCGGACCAGCGAGGAAAATCCTCCACGCGCGAGGGCGGCTTCCTCTACGACGCCGATGAGTTCGACGCCGCGTTCTTCGGCATCAGCCCACGCGAGGCGACCGCGATCGACCCGCAGCAGCGGCTGCTGCTGGAGACCTCCTGGGAGCTCTTCGAACGGGCGGGCATTGCTCCCGACTCCCTGCGCGGCACGCGAACAGGCGTCTTCGCGGGCGTGTCGTACGACGACTACGGCATGCGGACGACCCCCGGGTCCGGGGACTACGAAGGTCTGCTCGGCATCGGCAGCGCGAGCAGCGTCGCCTCCGGCCGCATCGCCTACACCTTCGGTCTCGAGGGACCGGCCGTGACAGTGGACACGGCGTGTTCGTCGTCCCTCGTGGCGCTCCACCTCGCATGCCAGTCCCTGCGCAGCGACGAGAGCACGATGGCACTCGCAGGCGGGGTCGCCCTCATGGCCTCACCATCGACCTTCGTCGAGTTCAGCCGGCAGCGGGTGTTGTCCCCGGACGGGCGGTGCAAGGCGTTCTCGGCGGACGCTGACGGTGTCGGCTGGGGCGAGGGCGCCGGGCTGATCCTGCTGGAGCGACTCTCGGATGCCCGCCGGAACGGGCATCAGGTGCTGGCAGTGGTGCGTGGCAGTGCGGTGAATCAGGACGGGGCGAGTAGTGGGCTTACGGCGCCGAATGGGC
>NZ_JBSHKH010000269.1:0-2768 GCF_053643595.1 Streptomyces sp. NPDC055506
GTCATGAACCTGGACCGGTTCGACCTGGTCTGATCACCCTCGCCTGACAGGACGTCCGGCCCGGCCCGCGAAGGCCGGGCCGGGCGTCCTGCTTTTCTCTACGTATCGAGGGCACGCTCGCCACGCAGGCCCGCACGCTGCGAGTTACCTACCTCGTGGGCCTGTTCAGATGCAGATCACGATCTTTCCTCGGGTGCGTCCGCGCTCGGCGTGCGCGTGGGCGTCGGCGATCCGCTCCAGGGGGTAGGCCTGTTCGATACGGGGTGTGTAGCGGCCTTGCCCGCCCAGTTCCGCCGCCGCGGACAGGAGAGTGGAGTCGTTCACCGCGTCGGCCACATGTGTGCCCAGGCGCTGCCCGCGCGCGTGGTCGGCGACCGTCGCGACGCGCTTCGGGTCGCCCGCGATCGCGACGAGGTCGTCCAGGGAGCCGGAGGCCGCGGTGTCGAGCACTATGTCTACGCCGTGCGGAGCGAGGGTGGCGAGGCGCTGTGCGAGGCCGGGGCCGTAGGTGGTGGGAACGGCGCCGAGAGAGGTGAGGAACTCGTGGTTGCGTTCGCTGGCTGTCCCGATCACGGTGCCGACACCTTGCGCCACGGCGATCTCGACCGCCGCGCTGCCCACGCCTCCGGCGGCGCCCTCGACGAGGAGGGTGCGCCCCGCGAGGGGGCCGAGCGCGTCGAGCCCACGCATCGCGGTCACGGACGCGAGACCGGCGCCCGCGGCCTGCTCGTCGTTCCACGTGGCGGGGGTGTGCGCCCAGGCCGAAAGGATGAGCAGCTCCGCGGTCGCGCCGGTGACGCCGCCCAGCCCGAAGACCCGATCGCCGATGCTCACCCCCTGCACCCCGTCGCCGATCTCGTCGACCACACCGGCGCCGTCGCGCCCGGGGATGTTGGGCAGATCCAGAGGGAAGAACTGGCGTAGGGCGCCGGAGCGCAGCTTCCAGTCGATGGGATTGACGCTGGCCGCCGCGACGCGGACACGAATCTCACCGGGTCCGGGGTGGGGGTCGAGGGCCTGCTCGATCACCAGGTTCTCCGCTCCGCCGTATTCGTGGAACCGGGCTGCGCGCATAATGGTCTGCCTTACGTTGACGGGCCGAAATGACGTGTTCATCGGACGCTCGTCACTCTAGAACCTGACGTTGACGTGAGGTGCAAGCCGCATTGCCGCCCGGCCGGAGGAGGGCAGGCGCGGATGGGTGAGGTTGCCGAGCGGGCAGGGGTGAGCGTGGGGGCGTGCGCGGACTGCCGTGCGTACGTGAACCGCGTGAACGCCCTCGGGCAACGGTTCGATCAGCCCTCAGGGCTGCCCCCGGAGCCGGTATTGCTAGCCTGAACCTGACGTCAACGTGAGGTACGAGCGGGAGGGAGTGGCCTGCGTCATGCGCATCGGACAGCTCGCCAGGCGGTCAGGGGTCAGCGTGCGGGCCCTGCGCTACTACGAGGAACAGCGGCTCCTGGAATCGACGCGGACGCCCGGTGGGCAGCGTGATTATCCCGACGAAGCCCTGGAGCGGGTCCAACTCATCCAGGACCTCTTCGCGGCCGGCCTCTCCAGCCGTACCGTCGTCGAACTCCTGCCGTGCGTGAGTACCGGCGTCGCGACCCCCGCCATGCTCGACCAGCTCATCATCGAACGCGACCGCATCGCCGCACGCATCCAGGACCTGACCCGGGCCAAGACCAAACTCGGCCGCGTGATCGAGAATGTGACCGCGGCGAACGTGGCGCAGGACTGATCAACCCGTCGCGAGGGGTGGGGCCCCGACGTACCCGCCATGAACGATGTTGTGTACAAGCAGGTTCAAAGACGGGTTCTCAAGTCTGAGGGACCGTCAAGAGCCGTTCAAGGTAAGAACATCACTTACCCAACTCTCACCATGAATCGGCAAGGATCGCGGCCGGGCCCGAACTCGGGCATACGTTCTGGTCGTGAACACAGATTCCGCTGCCCACAGAGGCGCCGGCCGTGAACCGCACCCCTTCGCCGGTCCACGGCCGACCAACGGCGGCACCGTCCGCCGCACTCTCCTGCGCACCGCGCTGACCGGAGCCGCAGCCCTCGGCGCGGGCGTCGGCGCCGCCCGGCCGGCCACCGCCGCCCCCACCCGAGGCTCAAGGCCGAGCACCCCGGCCGAGGCCCTCAAAGAGCTGGCCGCGGGCAACCGTCGCTGGCGTGCCTACCGCGAACGCCACCCGCACGAAACCCCGGCGATCCGGCGCACGTTGGTCACAGCCCAGCACCCCTTCGCGGTCGTGCTCGGCTGTATCGACTCCCGCGTCCCCCCGGAACTCGTCTTCGACCAGGGGCTGGGTGACCTGATGACCGTGCGCACGGCCGGTGAGGTCCTGGACGAGGCCGTGCTCGGCAGCGTCGCCTACGGCGTTCTGGAACTCGGCATACCCCTGGTCGTCGTGCTCGGGCACCAGTCGTGCGGCGCGGTGCGCGCCGCTGTCGAGGCCGAGCAGTCCGGGAACCACCTGCCCGCGCACATCCAGTACCTGGCCGACCAGATACGTCCGGCCATAGACCACAGCAAGGAAGGCGACGCCCGCATCGACGCGACCGTCGACGCCAATGTCAGGTTCGTACGCTCCAAGCTGGAAGCGGAGCCGGACCTCGCCGCCAAGATCACCACAGGCAAGCTGGCGATCGTGGGCGATGACCACGTTCCTGAACCTCATCGCCACCGAACCCGAGGTCGCCCGGCTGCCGATCATGATCGACAGCTCGCGCTGGACGGTGCTCGAGGCCGGGCTGAAATG
>NZ_JBSHKH010000270.1:0-2676 GCF_053643595.1 Streptomyces sp. NPDC055506
GCCAAGCTGAAGGCGGACGCCGCCGTGAAGACGGCGACGAGCGCCGCCGCGGACGCCATCAAGGCCTCCCAGTCCGCCGCCTCTGCCGCCTCAACCGCGGTGAAGCTGGCCGACGACGCGGAGAAGGACGCCGCCAAGGCCAAGAAGGACGCCGACGCGGCGAAGGCCGAGGCCGTCAAGGCGGTCGCGGGAGCGGCCGACGCGGCCGGTCACGCCTACACCACCGCCCAGGCGGCGGAGGACGCAGGCAGCGCGGCACGACAGGTCGCGGCCCCTGCGAACGACGCGATCCAGCTCGGGTCGCCCTACGTCACCGCCGACTCGGCCGCCGGCCTGGCGGTGCTCACCGGCCAGTCGTCGAAGTCGATCGCCGAGCAGCAGCAGGCGGTCGCGGAGGCGCACGCCGCGAACGCCCAGAAGAACGCCGCACAGGCCCAGAGCCTGGCCAACGCGGCGACCGGCGACGCCAAGGCCGCCTACACGCTGGCCGCGGAGGCCGCCGGGTTCGCGGCGGACGCCCGCAAGTCGGCGAAGGAAGCCCTCGGTTACGCCGCCGAGGCGGCCAAGCACGCGGCGGCCGCCCAGGCTTCACTGGCCCGCACCATCGAGTACGGCCGGCAGGCCGCCGAGGACGCGGAGGCCGCCGACAAGGCCGCCGGCCGCGCCGAGGGCCACGCCACGGCCGCCCGGTCCTCCGCCGACCAGGCCGCCCTGGACGCGGAAGCCGCCCGCACGGCTGCCTCCGAGGCCGAGCAGGCCGCCAAGGACGCCCGAGCGGCGGCGAACCGCGCGGACGCCGAGGCCACGGCCGCGGAAGAGGCGGCCAAGGACGCAGAGAAGTACGCGCAGTCGGCACAGGAGGCGGCCGAGTCGGCCGCGCGCAAGGAGGCCAACCAGGTCGTCCAGGACGGTGCCGGAACCGGCGTCGGCGGTGTCTTCTACATCATCGACAAGATCACCGAGGGGGGTCCGGCCAAGCCGCTCGACAAGTGCGACTACGTGCCGCAGGGCTGCACGGTGACGTACGAGCTGAACCTGAACGTCACGGTCAGCTACTACTTCTGCGTCAACCCCGACGTGCCCGCCACCGAGGCCGGTTGCCCGCAGGCCGACACGGTCTTCCTCAAGACGGAGACGCTCACGAACCAGAAGCAGAAGTGGACTCACCACTTCAGCTTCGGCGAGATCACCCGGATCGGCTGGCAGAACCTCTTCGGAGAAACGGTCGGCGCGGTCCTGTACGAGATCGTGCTCGGCGATGTCGCCCGCTGCTACCACGGTGACAAGTCGAGCTGCGCCTGGTTCGCGTCCAACTTCATCCCCGGCAAGGTGTTCACGAAGATCGCCGACGGGATCCGGGCGCTCGACGCGGCGATGAAGACCGGGGTGGGGGTCGCGAACGCGTTCAAGGCGCTGAAGGCCCTGGATGTGGACCCGGCGACGCTGGCCAAACTCGAGGCGGGCGTAAACGCCTACGAGGACGTCATCACGACGTGCAAGGTCAACAGCTTCCCCGGTGACACCCGGGTGCTGATGGCCGACGGAAGCCGCAAGGCGATCCGGGACGTGCGTGAGGGCGACCAGGTCGTGGCTGCCGACCCGGGCACCGGACGGCTGCGGGCCGAGTCGGTCACCGACACGTTCCGGCACGACACCGAACGACTGGTGACCGTCCACCTGGCCGGAGGCAGCAGTTTGGACACGACGGCTGGACACAAGATCCGCACCGACGAGCGAGGATGGGTCCTCGCTTCCGAACTGCGCCCGGGAGACCGGTTGATCGGCCCCGACGGGACACTCCGCGTCGTGACCGACGTACGAGACCGGTCCGGTCTCGCCCCGCGCCGGGTGTACGACCTCACGGTCAACGGCCTGCACACGTTCTACGTGCGCACCGAGGGCCCCGAGGCGGCAGACGTACTCGTCCACAACTGCCTGAACCTCGGCGACGAAGACCTCCCACGCATGGTGGAGAAATACGAGAAGGAGATTCACACGCTGAAGGAGCACGTGAGGCCGGACGTGGCCGAGGCGTTCCGGCTCGCCAGGCTGAAGGGCGGGCCCAACACCGTCTGGACCAGTCAGGAAATCGCCCAGCAAGCCGTGGACCGGGTAGTGGGCGACTTCTTCAGCAAGCGGCTCCCGGGCGGCGAAAAGGTATTCGACAAAGACAAGTGGCAGAAGTTCCTGGACTGGGCGTCGAGGGCCAGAGACGGTGCGCAGTACCAGACAATCACAGGACGGTGGGATGCCTATTCCTCTCTGGGTAAGCGCTACCTGCCGGATGGGAGAACCATCCAGGATGCCGGTAACGAGGTAGTGGTGATCTTGATGAAGGTCAAGGGCCACACTGGGCAGAACCGGTACGGCTTCGTCGTCAAGACCGCTTACCCCAAGTAGCACGCGCCTCGTAGAGGACATGATCCATGCCACAGATGCGTCCAGATTACGTCGAACTGGGTTACTCAAGTGATTTCGGGCTCACCGGCCTGACGGAGCAACTGGGCTCCCCGGGGCTCCCTGCCGCGCTCGCGGCCGCGGCCCGGCTGGCAGACGGCTCCGACGGCGATGGAGCCGTGGAACTGGGAGAGGACGCCCGTCGGCTGCTGGACGCACCGTTGTCGGAGGAGGTTCTCCGCACGGTGTGGCTGGCCGTGGTGGGCCGGATTTTCGATC
>NZ_JBSHKH010000271.1:0-2655 GCF_053643595.1 Streptomyces sp. NPDC055506
GAGGAGTCAGGCGCCCGGCCCTCGCCCGGCGCCTGCCGCCCTACGAGCGGGGTGTCTGCCGCACCCGCAACGCCCGTGCCAGGTCGTCCAGTTGGTCGACGAGCTTGCGGCGCAGCGCCGGGATCGGTCCGGCGTCGCGCAGGCACTCCTCGCCGAGGCGGAGGTGCTCCGCGTCGACCGCGTGGGCGGGGAAGGCCGAGCGGCCGACGGCCGTGGCGATGGCGGGGCCGCGGCGGTCGGCGACGGCCACCGCGTCGGGGTAGTAGCGCGGCACGTACGCGCGGACCAGCTCGGCCTGCTCGGGCTGCCAGAAGCCCGCGGCGGTGGCGGTGAAGAGGTAGTTGGACAGGTCGTCGGAGCCGAACATCGCCTGCCAGGCGCGGGCCTTGGCCTCCGGGTCGGGCAGCGCGGCCCGGCAGCGGGCGGCGCCCTCCTGGCCGGTGGCGCTCGGGTCGCGCTCCAGCTCGGCGGCGATGGCGGCCTCGTCGGTGGCGCCGAGGACGGCGAGCCGGGCGAGGACGCGCCAGCGCAGCTCGGGGTCGAGCTCCGGGCCGCCGGGGACGGTGCCGTCGGCGAGCCAGGCGGCGATGGTGTCGGGGTGGGCCGCGACATCGATGCGGTGGCGTACGGCGATCAGGCGCAGGCCGGGGTTGTCGCCGTCCTCGGTGCGGCGGATGAGGTCGCGGCACAGGTCGGAGAGGGTGGCGAGCGCGGCGGGCCGCTCCTCGGGCGTGAGGTAGTGGTCGGTGATGTACGTGGACGCGAAGGCGAGGACGCCTTGGACGACGGCGAGGTCCGTCTCCAGCGGGAGGTGGGCCCTGGCGGTCTCCAGGTAGGCGGCGGGGGCCAGTTCGCCGTCGCGGACGGCGTCGCGCAGGGCGTTCCAGACGACCGCTCGGGTGAGCGGTTCGGGCAGGCCGGACAGCTCCTTGCGGATCGTCTCGAAGGACTCGGGGTCGAAGCGGACCTTGGCGTAGGTCAGGTCGCCGTCGTTGAGGAGGAGCAGGGCCGGGCGCTTGCCGATGGGGTGGGCGTCGTTGTGCGGCAGGTCCAGGTGGCGGCGTTCGCGCAGGACGAGGTGCCCGCCGTCGTCGCCGAGGTCTCGGTCGTACAGGCCGACGGCGATGTGGTGCGGGCGGCTGCCGGCGTGGTCGACGGTGAGGGCGCAGGTGCCGTTCTCGCCGGGGGCGACCTGGGGGGTGAGGGTGTCGACGCCGGTGGTGCGCAGCCAGGCGTCGGCCCAGGCGTGGACGTCGCGTTCGGTGGCGCCGGCGAGGGAGTCGATGAAGTCGGCGAGGGTGGCGTTGCCGAACTTGTGCCGGGCGAAGTGCGTGTTGATGCCGG
Source organism: Streptomyces sp. NPDC055506 (assembly GCF_053643595.1). Classification (NCBI taxonomy): domain Bacteria; kingdom Bacillati; phylum Actinomycetota; class Actinomycetes; order Kitasatosporales; family Streptomycetaceae; genus Streptomyces; species Streptomyces sp. NPDC055506. The sequence goes on from NZ_JBSHKH010000271.1 coordinate 1,345, forward strand.
CGAGGAAGTCCTTGTCGCCGAGCCAGGCGACCAGCTGCCGCAGCGCGCTCGCGCCCTTGGCGTAGGAGATGCCGTCGAAGTTGAGCAGCGCGGAGGCGGTGTCGTCGACGGCCTCGGGGGCCACGGGGTGGGTGGAGGGGCGCTGGTCGGCGTCGTAGCCCCAGGACTTGCGGGTGACTCCGAAGTCGGTCCAGGTGTCTGTGTAGCGGGTGGCTTCGGTGAGGGTCTGGTAGCCCATGTACTCGGCGAAGGACTCGTTCAGCCAGATGTCGTCCCACCACTTGAGGGTGACGAGGTCGCCGAACCACATGTGGGCCATCTCGTGGGCGATGACCATGGCGCGGGTCTGCCGCTCGGTGTCGGTGACGGCGGAGCGGTAGACGAACTCGTCGCGGAAGGTGACGAGGCCGGGGTTCTCCATGGCGCCCGCGTTGAACTCGGGGACGAAGGCCTGGTCGTAGGAGTCGAAGGGGTAGGGCTCGTCGAACTTCTCGTGGTAGCGGTCGTAGCACGCGCGCGTGACGTCGAAGAGTTCGTCGGCGTCGGCGTCGAGGTAGGGGGCGAGGGAGCGGCGGCAGTGCAGGCCGAAGGGCAGGCCGCCGTGCTCGGTGCGCACGGAGTGCCAGGGACCTGCGGCGACGGCGACGAGGTAGGTGGAGATCCGCGGCGTGGGTGCCGCCTTCCAGACGCCGCCGGTCTGTTCGGTGATGCCGTTGGCGAGGACGGTCCAGCCCTCTGGGGCCCGGACGGACAGTTCGAAGACGGCCTTGAGGTCGGGCTGGTCGAAGGCGGCGAAGACGCGCTGGACGTCGTCCATGAACAGCTGGGTGTAGACGTACGTCTCGCCGTCGGTGGGGTCGGTGAAGCGGTGCATGCCCTCGCCGGTGCGGGAGTAGCGCATGAGCGCGTGCACGCGCAGTTCGTGCTCGCCGGCGGTGAGGTTCCGCAGCGGGAGCCGGTTGCCGTCGAGGGCTTCCGGGTCCAGGGGGTGTCCGTCGAGGGTGATGGAGCGCAGCTCGTCCGGCCTGACCTCGACGAAACTGTCTCCGTCGGAGCGGGCGCTGAACCTGATCAGGGTGCGGGAGTCGAAGGTCTCGTCGCCGGTGGTCAGGTCGAGTTCGATCGTGTAGCGGTGCACGTCGAGGAGCTCTGCTCGGGTCTGCGCTTCGTCGCGCGTCAGTACGGACATGCGTGACATGCTGCCTGATGGCACTGGCAAGGCACAGAGGCGGATCGGTACGTGCCCAATGTCCGGTCTAGGGGCCTTCTGATGGATCTCCGCAGGAGAAGGAGCGGCGTTCGGTGCGTGCG
>NZ_JBSHKH010000272.1:0-2601 GCF_053643595.1 Streptomyces sp. NPDC055506
CTCCTCCACCAGTTCACGCCCGCGGTCGAGCGGCTCGGCATCGCCGCGTTCCGCACCGGGCAGGAAGCCCTGCACGGCGTCGCCTGGATGGGCCCCGCGACCGTCTTCCCGCAGGCCGTCGGCATCAGCCGGTCCGGCCCCCGCTGCTGCTCCTCGCGCAGCAGCTTGCTCCGCAGGTCCCGCTCCGACTCCGACAGCGGTCCGGGCGCGACCGGCGGCGGTACGCCCTGGACGGTCTCGCCCGCCGGTACGGGCGGCTCGTAGCGCGTCGGGGCCGTACGCACGGTGAGCACCGTGGTCCCGATCAGCAGGGCCGTGAAGGCGATGGCCGCCCGGGTCCAGAGGCGAGCCCGGCGTTCCCCGGCCTGCCGCACCACCAGCGGCTTGGCGGCCCGCAGTCGCTCGGTGGAGGCGAGTTCGACCAGCCGCCAGTGCAGGACCTCCGGGTCCGCCAGCTCCGGCAGCCGTTCGGCGACCGCCTCGCGCGCGTGCGTCAGCCGGTTCACGGCGGCGCGGGTGCTCGCCTCCGTCTCCGCCGCCGTCTCCGGCAGGCCGAGGCCGACGCCGTCGTAGAGCAGCAAGGTGCGGCGGTACGAGGGCGGGAGCCTCAGGAGGGTGTCCATCAGCGCGCGGTCGAACGCGTCGGGCGGGGGCGGCTCGGGGTGCCGGTAGCGGGGCCTGAGCCGGTGCCACGGGGAGAGCGCGCACTCGTACGCCACCGCGCGCACCCAGCCCGCCGGGTCCCGGTCGCGGGCCACCTCGGGCCAGCGCTGCCAGGCGATCTGGAAGGCCCGCTCGACGGACTCCCTGGCCAGCTCACGGCGCCCGGTCAGCAGATAGGTCTGCCGGACCAGCGCGGGGGCGCAGAAGGCGTACAGCGCGTCGAAGGCCTGTTCGGGGTCGAGTGCGGAGGTCGCGTCGTCCGGCCGGTGCGGGGCCTTCGCCCGGCCGGGGGCCCGGCTGAGGTCGGCGAGGGTGACGCGGGGGGTGCTGCGGCCACGGTCGGCAGCGGGGGCGCGGCCCCGGTCGGCGACATGGGCGCGGTCCCGGTCCCTGGCGGGCGGGCGGCTCCCGGCGCCCCTGCCCCTGGAGGAAGACCGGCCTCGGTCGGTCGTGGCGACGCTCGTAAGAGGCTCCGTCACCTCCCCTGGCCCACCAAGTGAGTTCAGCAGCCTCGCGTACTTCTCCCCCTTGCGGCCGCGTGGCGTCGCGCGGCCGGTCTCCCATCCGCGCACCGTCTCGCTGGTGACGCCCACCCGGGAAGCCAGCTGAGCCCGCGTCAGCGAGGCGGCCTCGCGCAGGCGTCGGCGTTCCTTGGGCGGAGGGAGCTGGAGGGCAGGGCTCTGTGTCACAGGGCGCCCCTGAGTACGGAAAAGTACATAAAACGTATATTGAGCGACACAACGGTGGTTCGCCTGTTACGACGGGAAAGCGCGTGTCGTTGGGAGCATGGCGGGCGTGATCAAGATGACCGCTCGCCGCCGTCTGCCGGCACTCCTGCTCGCCCGGGTGCGCGACCGTTCGCCCGGACTGGGAGACGCCCTCGTGAGTGGTGCGGTGGCGGCGGGCCTGGGGCTCGCGTGGTTCGCCGTGCTGGTGATGCTGCTGTGGATCACCTCGCCGTACCCCGACAGCGGGCCCGGCGGCGTGCTGCACGTGACGGCGGCGCTGTGGCTGCTGGCCCACGGAGCCGAGCTGGTCCGCGTCGACACGCTCTCCGGCGTCCCGGCCCCCGTGGGCATCCCGCCGCTGCTCCTGCTCGTGCTGCCGGTGTGGCTGCTGCTCCGGGCGGCACGCGACGCCACGGAGGGCAGGGCGGGGGACGAGGACGTCGTCGGCGGCTTCAAGGCCATCGCGACCGTCGAGGACCTGGAAGGCCCCGAGGATGCCGAGGAGATCGACGGCGCGGGACCGCCGCTGGTCGCCGCCCGTACGGCGTGGACGGGTGTCGTCCTCGGCTACCTGGCCGTCGCCCTGCCCGCCGCGCTGTTCGCCGCCGGCGGTGTGCTGCGGCCGTCGTGGCTGTGGACGGGCGTGTACGTGCCGCTGGTCGCCGTCCTCGCGGCGGGGGTGGGGGTGTGGTCGGCGTACGGCCGTCCGGGCGGGCCGCTGCGGCGGCTGCTGCGGGTTCTGCCGGCGGGCCTGCGGCCGCTGGTCCACGGCCCGGACGGGCGCCCCGGTGCCGCCGCCCGGGCCGCGGCGGCCGGAGTGGCGGTGCTGCTCGGGGGCGGCGCGCTGCTGGTGGCGGCGTCGCTGGTGGGGCACGGTACGGAGGCCCAGGCGTCGTGGCTCCGGCTGACCGAGGGGTGGTCGGGGCGGTTCGCGGTCCTGCTGCTCTGCGTGGCCCTGCTGCCGAACGCGGCGGTGTGGGGCGCCGCGTACGCCCTCGGCCCCGGCTTCGCGCTCGGTGCCGGCCATGTCATCGGCCCGCTGTCCTCCGCACCGCCGCCGTTCCTGCCGCCGTTTCCGCTGCTGGCGGCGGTGCCGGAGGCGGGGCAGGGGGCGCTCCTGCACTGGGCGGCCGGGGTCGTGCCGGTGGTCGCCGGGGTGGTGATGGGCCGGACCGTGGCGCGCGGGGCGGCCCTCGGAGAGCGCGGCGGA
>NZ_JBSHKH010000273.1:0-2471 GCF_053643595.1 Streptomyces sp. NPDC055506
TGGACCGGGATGAGGTTGAGGAGCTGGCTGGTCTGTGGGTTCGGATGCTGGGGGTGCTGGCGGGGCATGCGGCCCTGCCGGAGGCCGGCGGGCACTCCCCCTCGGACTTCCCCCTGGTCTCCCTCGACCAGGACGAACTCGACGGACTTGAAGAAGAATTCGAGACGGAAAACGGGTGGCAGAAGTGAAGCGTTCCAAGATCGAGGACATCCTGCCCCTGTCGCCGTTGCAGGAAGGGCTGTTGTTCCACGCGCTGTTCGACGAGGACGCCGCCGACATTTACAACGTCCAGCTGGCCTTCGATCTGAGCGGTGCGCTGGATGCGGAGGTGCTGCGGCGTTCGGCTGAGGTGCTGGTGGGCCGGCACGCCAGTCTCCGAGCGTGCTTCCGCCAGCGGAAGAACGGTGAGGCGGTCCAGGTGATCGCCAAGAGCTCGGTGGTGCCGTGGCGTGAGGTCGATCTGAGTGGCTTCCCCGAGGCCGGTCAGCGTGAGCGGGCGGCGCGGCTGCTGGAGGAGGAACGGGCTACCCGTTTCGACATGGCCAGCGCGCCGCTGATGCGCTTCCTGGTGATCCGTCTTGCTCCCGGCCTGCACAAGCTGGTGATCACGAATCATCACATTCTGCTGGACGGCTGGTCGACGCCGCTGGTGCTGCGGGAACTCTTCGATCTGTACGGGCAAGGCGGGGACGACAGTGCGCTGCCCGCGCCGGTGCCCTACCGGACGTATTTGGCCTGGCTGGCTCGGCAGGATCGGAGCGTAACCGAGGGGGTGTGGCGTGAAGCCCTGGCCGGCGTGGAAGCGACCCGCCTCGCCCCCGTCGGCCACCGCTCAGGAACTGGTGAACGGGCGCGGACCACGGTCGAGTTGAGTTCCGTGACCAGCGCGGGGGTTAAGGAACTGGCGCGTCGGCATGGCCTGACGGTCAACGCGGTTCTGCAGAGCGCATGGGCGTTGTTGCTGGCCCGGCTGACGGGCAAGCAAGATGTTGTGTTCGGCGCCATCGTTTCGGGGCGTCCGCCGCAGATTCCCGGTATCGAGCAGATGGTCGGTCTGCTGATCAACACGGTTCCGGTGCGTGTCCGGCTTGATCCGTCGCAGTCGCTGACCGAGTTGATGGCCCGGGTGCAGGAGGAGCAGGCCCGCCTCAGCGACCACCAGTACTTGGGCTTGACCGACATCCAGCGTGCGGCCGGTCAGGGTGAACTCTTCGACACCCTCTACGTGTTCGAGAACTACCCCGTTGCCGCCGACAGCGCCGATGTTCCTGGCGGATTGACGATCACCGGAGGCGAAGGCAGAGACGAAGCGCACTACCCCGTGAACCTGGCGGTGATGCCCGGGGAGAAGCTTCGACTGGACGTCGGGCACGATACAGATCTGTTCGACGTGACCACGGTCCGCCAAATGCTGGAGCGTCTGCGGCGGGTTGTCGAGGCCATGGTCGCTGACCCGGGTCAGCGGATCGGTGACGTCGACGTACTCGACGTGCCGGAGCGCGAGCGGCTGCTGGTCGAGTTCAACGACACGGCTCGTGCGGTGCCAGAGGGTACGTTGCCGGAACTCTTCGAGGCTCAGGTGGCGCGGACCCCGGATGCGGTCGCGGTCATCTGCGGCGACGAGCGTGTTAATTATGGCGAGTTGAATGCGCGGGCGAACCGGCTCGCGCGGGTTCTGATCGGTCACGGTGTGGGTCCGGAGCGACTGGTGGGGCTGGCGTTGCCGCGGTCGGCGGACATGGTGGTGGCGGTGCTGGCGGTGCTGAAGGCCGGCGGCGCCTTCCTGCCCATCGACACCGACTACCCGGGCGAGCGGATCGCGTTCATGCTCCAGGACGCCAGCCCCGTGTGCGTGTTGACCACGGCGGACACCCGCCATGTGGCAGCGGGGTCGGGAGTCGCGTCCTATGACGTCCGGGACCTCGACATCGCCGCGGCCGCTGGTTCGGTGGTGAGTGGTGACATCTCTGATGAGGAACGGCTCGCCCCGCTGAGGCTGCGGAACCCGGCGTATGTGATCTATACGTCGGGTTCCACCGGCAGGCCGAAGGGCGTCGTGGTCCCGCACACCGGACTGGGGAGCTTGGCTGCCTCGGAGATCAACCGGTTCGGCATCGGTCCTGGAAGTCGGGTTCTGCAATTCACTTCGCCGAGCTTCGACGTGTCGGTGGCCGAATTGGCCGACGTGTTGCTGTCCGGTGCGGCCCTGGTGGTGCCGGACGCGGAGGCGAGGGACGACGTGGTCGGCCGCCTGACGAGTATGGCGAAAGAGTATTCCGTCACTCACGTCTTTCTGGCCCCTAGCGTGCTGGCTGCCATGGATGCTGCCGACCTGCCTGGGGTGGGTGTTCTCGCGATCGGTGGTGAGCCGTGTGCGCCGGATGTGGTGGCGCGGTGGTCGGTGGGTCGGCGGATCTTCAACGCGTACGGTCCGACCGAGACGACAGTGGCTGTCACCCTGAGTGATGTGT
>NZ_JBSHKH010000274.1:0-2444 GCF_053643595.1 Streptomyces sp. NPDC055506
GCGATCGGCGTGCGGCGCGAAGGGCCATGTGGCGGAGCCACCTGGCCCTTCGCACCGTGCGGCGAGCGTGCGTGCCGGGCGTCGCGACGCTGCGGAGATCCATCAGGACGCCCCTGAGGGCCGCAGACGGTCGGCCGGTGGCACAGAAACAACCTCTGACCACGCGGGAATTCCGTTCCTGGGGCACGTATTCCGGGTATCGGAGTTTCGGCGGGACCACCTGCACCTCTGGCGTGCAGCCCCGGACGGATGGATTCGACACGCGTGACGGAGCAGCCGACCTCCTTCGAACGCCCGCAGACGGGCATCGACCCCGCGGATCCCCGCGGGGCGCTCGTGCATACCTCGACACCGGCGCGCACGCCCGGCTCGGGCGCCTTACCGGTACAGGGCCGCTCAGGCGGCGACGTCACCGTTCCGGTCACGACGGCGCACACCGCGCCGGGCACCTCGGAGCCGGGCACCTCCACGCCGTTCGGCAAGGGCAAGGACACCGTGAGCGACCCCGCCTCCGAGCACTCCCAGCCGGGTGCCGAGCAGACCGCCGAGCGCGAGACCCCGCGGCCGCGCCCCTCCCCCGAGGGCATTCCGGTCCAGCCGGCCGACGAGCAGGACCGGCCGGCGCCGAATGCCGACGGGCAGGAGCGCCGCAGCGGCCAGAGCCTGCCGCCGGGCCGGCCCACGCCGATGCGGCGGGACGGCGACCGGCTCCGGTTCGTCGGCGCCGCCACCCGGCGGATCGCCCGCGGCATCGATCTCGACGAGATCGTGATGGGGCTGTGCCGGGCCACCGTGCCCACCTTCTCCGACGCGATCCTGGTCTATCTGCGCGACCCGCTGCCCGTCGGCGACGAGCGGCCCACCGGCCCGCTGGTGCTGCGGCTGCGCCGCACCGACCGGATACCGGCGGAGCGCGACACCGAGAACGGCTTCCAGCCGGCCACCCAGCCCGAACCGGACGAGCTGGACACGGTCGGCGCAGAGCTGTGCGAGGTGCGGCCGGGTAGCGCGCTCGCCGAGGTCCTGCGGGGCGTGCGCCCGGTTTTCACCGACGCTCCCGCGGCCCGCGCCGCGCTGCCCGAGCTGCTCGGCGAAGGCGGCGAATTCGCCGTACCGGACGGACAGCGGGCGATCCTCGCCCCGCTGCGCGGCCGGCGTCGGGTCATCGGCGCCGCCCTGTTCCTGCGCCGCCCCGAACGCATCGCCTTCGAACCGGACGACCTGCTGGTGGCCGCCCAGCTGGCCACGCACAGCGCCCTGGGCATCGACAAGGCCGTGCTGTACGGGCGCGAGGCGTACATCGCGGACGAGCTTCAGCGCACCATGCTGCCCGAGACGCTGCCCCGCCCCACCGGTGTGCGGCTCGCCTCCCGCTATCTGCCGGCGGCGGAGACGGCTCGCGTCGGCGGCGACTGGTACGACGCGATTCCGCTGCCCGGCAGCCGGGTCGCCCTGGTCGTGGGTGACGTCATGGGCCACTCCATGACCTCGGCCGCCATCATGGGCCAGCTGCGCACCACCGCCCAGACCCTCGCGGGCCTCGACCTGCCGCCGCAGGAGGTCCTGCACCACCTCGACGAACAGGCCCAGCGCCTCGGTGTGGACCGCATGGCGACCTGCCTGTACGCGGTCTACGACCCGGTATCGCACCGCATCACCATCGCCAACGCCGGCCACCCGCCGCCCGTTCTGCTCCACCTGGGCGGCCGCGCCGAGGTGCTGCGCGTGCCGGCCGGTGCCCCCATCGGGGTCGGCGGCGTCGACTTCGAGGCGGTGGAACTGGACGCGCCCGCCGGCGCGACCCTGGTGCTGTACACCGACGGCCTGGTGGAGTCGCGCCTCAGGGACGTGTGGACCGGCATCGAGCAGCTGCGCGAGAAGCTCGCCGCGACCGCGCAGCTCACCGGTCCCGACCATCCGCCGCCCCTGGAGGCGCTCTGCGACGAGGTGCTCGACATGCTCGGCCCGGGCGACCGGGACGACGACATCGCGCTGCTCGCCGCCCGCTTCGACGGGATCGCGCCCAGCGATGTGGCGTACTGGTTCCTGGAGCCGGAGGACGCCGCCCCGGGCCGGGCCCGCCGGCTGGCCCGGCGCGCGTTGCAGCGCTGGGGCCTCGAGGAACTCAGCGACTCCGTCGAGCTGCTGGTCAGCGAGGTCGTCACCAACGCCGTGCGGTACGCGTCCCGGCCGGTCACGGTGCGCCTGCTGCGGACGGATGTCCTGCGCTGCGAGGTGGGGGACGACGTCCCGCAGCTGCCGCGCCTGCGGCAGGCCCGCGCCACCGACGAGGGCGGACGCGGACTGTATCTGGTGAACCGGCTGGCCCGGCGCTGGGGGGCCACGCGGCTGAGCACGGGCAAGGTGGTCTGGTTCGAGCTGAACCGGGGCTGTGCGCGCACACGACGACGGGCCGGTCCCCGCACCCGGGGCCGGCCCGTCGT
>NZ_JBSHKH010000275.1:0-2203 GCF_053643595.1 Streptomyces sp. NPDC055506
CGGATCACACCGGGCGCCCCTTCGTCGTCAGCGGTCGTCAGCGAAGGCCGTCGGGGGCGCTAGATGCGGACCTCGACCGTGCCCGCCAGCCGGTCGTGCAGACCGCGGCCGTCGCGGTCCCAGATCAGGGCGGGGATCGCGAGGAAGAGCAGGACCGTGCGCAGGAGGGTGCGCCAGGGGCTGACGCGGCCGGTGTCCAGGGCGAGCACCCGCAGACCGAGGAGCCGCTTGCCCGGGGTGAAGCCGACCGTACCGACCGTGAGCACCATGAGGGCGAACAGGATGAGCGGCGCCCAGATCTGTGCAGCTTCGTTGTAGCTCTGGGTGATAAGACCGTATGCGATCAGGAGACTCAGACCCCAGTCCACGGCGAGGGCGCCGAGCCGGCGGCCCGGGCGGGCGATCGAGCCGGGTCCCTCCTCGGGCAGACCGAGCTGCTCACCCCGGTATCCGAAGTCGACACCGGCCTCCTCCGCGGCCGCGCGGGGCCCGGAAAGCCACGATCCGAGTGCTTGCCTGTTGTCCACCCGTCCACGGTACTGCGCCCGTAAATGACCAGGGCACGGCGGGGTGTGGTCGGGCTACGGTGGAGGGTGAGCCGGTTAACTTGTGCGAAACAAATGAGTCACGCCAGAGAAATCACCCGTCCCTAGGGTCTACGTCAGCGTGTGCCACCCGCACTGGCAGCACGAACGAACTACCACCCCGGCGGGACGGTCGGGAGTAGGAGGAGCTGGATGTTCCAGAACGCCGACGAGGCCAAGAAGTTCATCGCGGACGAGGACGTCAAGTTCGTCGACGTCCGCTTCTGCGACCTGCCGGGCGTGATGCAGCACTTCACGATCCCCGCATCGGCCTTCGACCCGGCCGAGGAGCTGGCCTTCGACGGCTCCTCGATCCGCGGCTTCCAGGCCATCCACGAGTCCGACATGGCGCTGCGCGCGGACCTGTCGACCGCGCGGGTCGACCCGTTCCGCCGTGACAAGACGGTCAACATCAACTTCTTCATCCACGACCCGATCACGGGAGAGCAGTACTCCCGTGACCCGCGCAACGTGGCGAAGAAGGCCGAGGCCTACCTCGCCTCCACCGGGATCGCCGACACGGCGTACTTCGGTCCGGAGGCCGAGTTCTACGTCTTCGACAGCGTCCGCTTCGCGACCAGCGCGAACGAGTCCTTCTACCACATCGACTCCGAGGCCGGCGCCTGGAACACCGGTGCCCTCGAGAACAACCGTGGTTACAAGGTCCGCTACAAGGGCGGCTACTTCCCGGTCCCGCCGGTCGACCACTTCGCCGACCTGCGTGCCCAGATCTCCCTGGAGCTGGACCGCGCCGGTCTGCAGGTGGAGCGCCAGCACCACGAGGTGGGCACCGCCGGCCAGGCCGAGATCAACTACAAGTTCAACACGCTGCTCGCCGCGGCCGACGACCTGCAGCTCTTCAAGTACATCGTGAAGAACGTGGCGTGGCAGAACGGCAAGACGGCGACCTTCATGCCGAAGCCGATCTTCGGTGACAACGGCTCGGGCATGCACGTCCACCAGTCGCTGTGGACCGGCGGCCAGCCGCTCTTCTACGACGAGGCCGGTTACGCGGGCCTGTCGGACACCGCCCGCTACTACATCGGCGGCATCCTCAAGCACGCCCCGTCGCTGCTGGCCTTCACCAACCCGACGGTGAACTCGTACCACCGTCTGGTGCCGGGCTTCGAGGCGCCGGTCAACCTGGTCTACTCGCAGCGCAACCGCTCCGCGGCCATGCGTATCCCGATCACGGGCTCGAACCCGAAGGCCAAGCGGGTCGAGTTCCGCGCGCCCGACTCCTCCGGCAACCCGTACCTGGCCTTCTCGGCGCTGCTCCTCGCGGGCCTGGACGGCATCAAGAACAAGATCGAGCCGGCCGAGCCGATCGACAAGGACCTCTACGAGCTCGCCCCCGAGGAGCACGCGGGCGTCCCGCAGGTCCCGACCTCCCTCCCGGCCGTCCTCGACCGCCTTGAGGCCGACCACGAGTTCCTCCTCCAGGGCGACGTGTTCACGCCGGACCTGATCGAGACGTGGATCGACTACAAGCGCGCGAACGAGATCGCGCCGCTGCAGCTGCGTCCGCACCCGCACGAGTTCGAGCTCTACTTCGACGTGTGATCGACGCCTGATCGAGGCATGACGGCCGTGCCCCCGCTGTCCGTACGGACAGCGGG
>NZ_JBSHKH010000276.1:0-2156 GCF_053643595.1 Streptomyces sp. NPDC055506
GCTGTCGAAGGGGCTGGAGTTCGACCTGGTCGTCCTCGTGGACCCGGAGGACTTCGGCACCGGCGTCGAGGGAGCGGTCGACCGCTATGTCGCGATGACCCGGGCGACCCGGCAGCTCGTCGTCCTCACGAGCCCGCGAGCTCCTTCCGGATCCGGTCCAGCATGAACGCCGACGACTCCCGGGCCCGCTCCTCCCAGGCGAAGACACAGGACGTGGCGACACCGTCGAAGCCCAGCTCGCGCAGGGTGCCGAAGAAGGTGTCCCAGTCGACCTCGCCCTGGCCGATGTCGAGGTGCTGATGGATCCGGGCCGGTGTGCCCGGCGGGTTGAGGATGTACCGCAGACCGCTGGAGCCCTTGTGGTTGAAGGAGTCCGCGATATGCACGTGCTGGAGCCTGTCACCGGCGTAGCGCATCATCGCCGCGATGTCCGCCGTCGGGTCGGAGCCCGAGAGATGGAAGGTGTGCGGGGCGCAGTACAGGTAGTTCACCCACGGCTTGTTGATCGCGCGGACGAGATCGACGGCCGGGGTGTTCTCCTCGCAGAAGTCGTCCGGGTGGGCCTCCAGGTTCAGGGTGAGGCCCTCCCGCTCGAAGACCGGCAGCAGCTCCTCCAGCGAACGCCAGAAGGCGGACTCGCTCTCGGCGGCGCGCTCGGGCCGGCCGTTGAACTCCGAGTTCATCAGGGGGCATTCGAGATCCACCGTGATCTCGATCATCCGCTTCCAGTAGCGGACGGCCGTCTGCCGCTCCGTCTCGTCCGGTGAGGACCACTTGTACAGCGGCAGCACCGAGGACAGCCGCACCCCGTGGCGGCGCAGCGACTCCTTCAGCTCCGCCACCCGCGCGTCGTCCGCCCGCGGGTGCAGGAAGAACGGCATGAAGTCCTCGCGGGGCGACAACTCGATGTATTCGTAGCCGAGTTCGGCGACCGTGCGCACCATCTCGTCGATCGGCAGCGCACGGAACATGTACGGGTCGAGGGCGATCTTCACGCGGTGCCTCCGTACAGCGCGGGGCGGGGCTTGATGTCGACGGTGACGATCTCTCCGGCGCCGGTCTCCTGGGAGCGGACGGCGGCGTCGGAGATGACGGTGGCGGCGTAACCGTCCCAGGCGGACGGCCCGGTGGGCTCGGTGCCGGCCGCCACGGCGGCGACCCACTCGCGGAACTCGGTGTCGAAGGCCTCCGCGAACCGGTCCTTCCAGTCCTGCAGCACACCCGTGCCGTGCCGGGCCGCGGTGCGGATCCCGACGGCCGCCGGGTCGGGCAGCCGGACCAGGCCGTCCTCGCCCACGACCTCGCACTGGATGTCGTAGCCGTACTGGCAGTTGACGAAGACCTCCAGGTCGATACGGACGCCCTCGCGGGTCTCGAAGATCATGATCTGCGGGTCCTTGAGGTGCCCGAACCGCTTGCTGGTGGCGCGCGGGGTGACCACCTGGGCGGAGACGATCTCGTCGTCGAGCAGCCAGCGCAGCACGTCGATCTCGTGCACGGCGGTGTCCTGGGCGGCCATCGCGGAGTGGTACGACTCCGGGACGGTCGGGTTGCGGTGGGCGCAGTGCACGATCAGCGGGGCCCCGAGCGAACCGGTCGACAGGACCTCCTTCATCTGGCGGTACCCCGCGTCGAAGCGGCGCATGAAGCCGACCTGCACCAGCCTGCGGCCGTGCGCCCGCTCGGCCTCGACGATCCGCAGACAGTCCTCCGCGGTCGTGGCCAGCGGCTTCTCGCAGAACACCGGCTTGCCGGCCGCGATCGCGTTGAGCACGTGCTCGGCGTGGGTCGGGCCCCACGAGGTGACGAGGACGGCGTCCACGTCGGGGGAGGCGACCAGCTCCGCGCCGGTGGGCAGCGCGGTGGCACCGAAGCGGGCCGCCACCTCGGCGGCGCGCTCGGTGTCGACGTCGGCCACCGCCGTGACGGTCGCCCCGGTGACGACCTCGGTGAGCCGCCGGGCGTGGTCCTGGCCGATCATTCCGGCGCCGATGACGCCTACACGTACGGTCATGGAGAAACTCCTCGAAAGATGATCAGGAAAAGCGCGTCCGGAGCTCGGCCTCGAGCGATTCGAGGGTGCGGCCCTTGGTCTCGGGGACGTACAGCTTCACGAAGGTGAGGGACAGCAGGCCCGCCACCACGAACAGGAAGAA
>NZ_JBSHKH010000277.1:0-2063 GCF_053643595.1 Streptomyces sp. NPDC055506
TGAGGTTGATCTGAGCGAGTACTCCGGGGCCGGTCAGCGTGAGCGGGTGGCGCGGCTGCTGGAGGAGGAACGGGCTGCCCGTTTCGACATGGCCAGCGCGCCGCTGATGCGTTTCGTCATCGTGCGTCTTGCTGCCGACCGGCACAGGCTGGTGATCACGAATCATCACATTCTGCTGGACGGCTGGTCGACTCCGCTGGTGCTGCGGGAACTGTTCGAGCTGTATGGGCAAGGCGGGGACGACAGTGCGCTGCCCGCGCCGGTGCCTTACCGGCCTTATCCGGCCTGGCTGGCACGGCAGGACCGGACCCGGGCCGAAGAAATGTGGCGTGAGGTGCTGGCCGGGGCGGAACCGACGAGGCTTGCGCCTGCCGGTCACCGTTCACTAGCCGGCAGTCATGGCGAGGTGACGCTTGCGTTGAGTGGCGAGGTCAGTGCTGGGGTTACGGAGTTGGCGCGTCGGCATGGGCTGACGGTGAACACGGTGCTGCAGACGGCGTGGGCGTTGTTGCTGGCCCGGCTGACGGGCAAGGACGATGTCGTCTTCGGTATGACGGTGTCGGGGCGGCCTGCGGAGATTCCCGGTATTGAGCAGATGGTCGGTCTGCTGATCAACACGGTTCCGGTGCGTGTCCGGCTCGATGCGTCGCAGTCTCTGACCGAGTTGATGGCCGGGGTGCAGGAGGAGCAGTCCCGGCTCAGCGACCACCAGTACCTTGGCCTGACCGACATCCAGGGCCTGGTCGGCGGGGGTGAACTCTTCGACACCCTCTACGTGTTCGAGAACTACCCCATCGGTGCAAATGGTACTGACCTCCCCGGCGGCCTGACGGTTAGCAGCATGGAAGGCCATGACGCGGCGCATTACCCGGTGAGTCTGGCAGTACTGCCCGGGGAGACGCTGAAGCTTCAACTCGGGCACGACACCGGCCTGTTCGACGACGCTTCTGCACGGCAGATGGTGGAGCGGTTGCGGCGGGTCATCGAGGAGATGGTCGCCGATCCTGGTGCGCGGGTCGATGGCGTCGACGTGCTGGAGCCTAAGGAGCGCGAGCGACTGTTGGTCGAGTACAACGACTCGGCCCGCCCTGTCCCGGACGGGACGTTCCCGCAACTGTTCGAGGCTCAGGTGGGGCGAACGCCCGATGCGGTCGCGGTCGCTTACCTGGACACGTCGGTGTCGTATGGGGAGTTGAATGCGCGGGCGAATCGGCTGGCGCGGGTGTTGGTGAAGCGGGGTGTGGGTCCGGAGCGTCTGGTCGGTCTGGCATTGCCGCGCTCGGTGGACATGGTCGTGGCGGTGCTGGCGGTGCTGAAGGCCGGCGGCGCGTACCTGCCCATCGACCCCGACTACCCCAGTGAGCGGATTGCGTTCATGCTCCAGGACGCCGATCCAGTTTGCGTCCTCACTGCGACGGAAACCGATCATGTGGCAGCGGAGGTGGGGGTGCCGTGTAGCCGGATCGAGGACCTCTACGACGGCGCAGAGGCCGGCTTTGTGGCGAGTGACGACCTTGCTGAGGGCGAGCGGCTTGGGTGTCTGCGCGCGGACAGCCCGGCATATGTGATCTATACGTCGGGGTCGACTGGCCGCCCCAAGGGTGTGAGCGTCACGCATACCGGGCTGGCGAGTATGCGTGCGATGCACGCCGACCGGTTCGGTGTGGGCCCTGACAGTCGGGTGCTGCAGTTCGCTTCGCCGAGTTTCGACGCTTCTGTGTGGGAACTGGTGATGGCGTTGCTGTCGGGTGCGGCGTTGGTGGTGGCGGACAGGGATCGGCTTCTTCCGGGGCCGGCGCTGGCGGAGTTGGTAGCGGCGGCAGGGGTGACGCATGTGACGTTGCCGCCGTCGGCGTTGGCTGTATTGCCGGCTGATGGGTTGCCGTCGGGTGTGGTGCTGGTGGTGGCCGGTGAGGCGTGTGCGCCGGATGTGGTGGCGCGGTGGTCGGTGGGCCGGCGGATGTTCAACGCCTATGGTCCGACCGAGTCGTCGGTGTGTGTTTCGGTCAGTGATGTGTTGGTGGGTGGGGTGGTTCCGCCGATTGGTCGGCCGGTGTGGAATA
>NZ_JBSHKH010000278.1:0-2040 GCF_053643595.1 Streptomyces sp. NPDC055506
CCCACCCGCCCCCAGCACCAACGCCCCCGGCACCTCAACACGAGTGAGACACCCCGCCCCACGTCACCGCACCACCGCATACAACACCTGCCCCCCAGGCCCCCGCCCCACCTCCCGCAACCCCACCCCACCCCGCCCATCCACCCCCGTACCCATCACCCACCGCACCCCGTACTCCCGCAAAATCACCCCCCGCTCCCCCTCCGACACCCCACCCCCGAAATACCTCCGCACCGCCTCCTCCCTCCGCCCCACATCCGACAGGAAGAAGTCGGGATACCCAGGCGCCACCGTGTACGCCCCATACGCCGGAATCTGCGCACTGGGCCGCCCCAGCCGCGCCATCACCACATCCCCGTACTTCACCCACCGCGTCATCCACTGATACCCCGCCCACGGCTCCCGGTACTTCTCGGCGACAGCCGCCGGCAGATCCCCCGGCCTCACCACGTACCCCACCGTCCCCACCTGCGTCCACGCCCCCACAACCAGTGCCACCCCCAGCACACACCCCCACCCCACCCGCACCGCCCGCCGCCCGGCCTCCCCCACCTCCACCGCCGCCGCGATCTGCGCCGGAATCAACACCGCCGGCAACGCCCGCCCCCACGCGTACTGCCCGCTCACCCCACCCACCGCCACCACCACGAACCCCAGCACGAAGAACAGCACCAGCGGATCCCACCGGTCCCGCCACCACCGCACCCCCAGGGCCACCACCCCGAGCAACACCAGCCAGTACCGCCCGAACAGGTCCTCGTACAGCGGCCGATGCACCGACTCCAGCCCGCCCCACGCCCCGACCAGCGCGAAGAAGTCGTAGTACGGCCACACCAGCAGCACCACAAGCCCCAGCACCACCCCGCACGCCAGCCGCCCCCACACCGCCCGCCCCGGCCGCGCGGCGACCACCGTCGCGATCGCCCCCAGCGAGGCCACCACCCCCGAGAACTGATGGCACAGCAGGATCAACGCCCACAGCAGCCCCAGCCCGAGCCACACCCCCCAGCCCCCGTTCTCCCGCACCGCCCGCCCCAGCCAGGCCCAGAGGTGAAACGCCAGCCCCAGTGCGAACACGCTCGGGTACGACACCGTCAGCGCGAGGGAGTTGAGCCCGTAGAAGCCGCTCCAGTTGAAGAGCACCGTCCCCCACAGGAACAGCAGGCTCAGCACGGCCAGCGCGGGCGCGGCATGACGGCCGCTCAGCGTCCGCACATACCGCCACACCCCTGTCAGCAGCAGCCCGAGCCCGACCAGCGCCCCGATCCGCAGCACCCAGAAGACCGACAGATCACCCACCCGCGCGACGCAGCCGAGCACCAGCATCCAAGGCTAGTAGTACGGACTCGGCGTATCCGCGTCGACGAGCGGATTGCCGGGGTCGAGGAGGTTGTGCCGCAGACGCTGGACGGTCGCCGCGTGCACACCGAGGTCCCCGGCCCAGGGCAGCCGGAGGATCACGAGGAGCAGCAGCACGACGACCGCCACGGCGGCCACCACGGCGGCGGCCTGCGCGGCGAGGGTCCCTCTAGGCGCGGCGCGCATCGTGCTGGAACACCCAGGTGCGGTAGACGAGGAACCGGAAGGCGGAGGCCAGGACGATGGAGGCCGCCTTGACCGCGTTCGACTCGAGGGGACCGGCCAGTCCGAGGCCGTGGTAACCGGCGTAGAACAGCCCGCTCTCCAGGGCCACGCCGATTCCGCTGAAGCCGAAGAACAGCGCGATCTGACGTCGCGTACGGGACGCCCTGTCGCGGTAGGTGATGTACCGGAATCCGAGGTAGTTGCCGCCCATGGCGACCAGGCTGGCCAGCACGGTCGCGACCATGGCCGCCCGGTGCAGCCCGTGCAGAAGTACGTTGAACACCAGGAAGTTCACCGCGACTCCGCTCCCGCCGACCAGCGCGAAGTTCAGGACTTCGAGAACAAGGCGTCTGACCGGCAGGGCGGGAGCGGCCACTCGCTCCTCGGAGAGGTTCACCGTCACGGCACAAGCCTTAGCCGGAAACGGTAAGTCCTCCAGTCGAATCGCCCTAAGGC
>NZ_JBSHKH010000279.1:0-2019 GCF_053643595.1 Streptomyces sp. NPDC055506
CCCTTGGTCCCAGCGTTCAGCTGGGACCAAGGGTCCTTTTTTGTTTTTGCAGTGCGCGCTGGGCACCCGGCTGCGCGAGAATGACTTGCGGTACCGAAGACAGGAGTCACCATGTCCACCAACTCTCCCGACGACCGACCGGAGCGCGACCAGCGGCGACGGGAGGGGGACCGGAGCGACCGTGGCGGTCAGCGCGGGGACCGTGGAGACCGTGGGGGCTTCCGCCGCGACAACGACCGTGGTGGCTACGGGCGTCGTGACGGCGAGCGAAGCGATCGCGGTGATCGAGGCGATCGTTCCGACCGTGGTGAGCGTGGTGGCTTCCGGCGTGACGACGGCCGTGGTCGTGACGACAACCGTGGTGGTGGGTTCGGCCGGCGCGACGACCGTGATCGGGGACCGCGCAGGGACGACCGTGACCGAGGCGGGTTCCGGCGGGACGACCGCGGTGACCGCCCCTCCTTCCGTCGTGACGACCGTGGAGAGCGACGCGACGACCGGGACCGTGGTGGCTTCCGGCGTGACGACCGGCGTGACGACCGTCGCGACGACAGCCGTGGTCGTGACGACAACCGCGGTGGTGGCTACGGCCGGCGCGACGACCGTCGAGGCGATGTCCGTCGCGGAGACGACCGTGGACCGCGCGGTGGGTTCCGCCGCGATGACCGGCGCGATGACCGTCGGGACGACAGGCGTGACGACCGTCGCGATGGTGACCGCGGAGGGTTCCAGCGGCGCGATGACCGTGGCGAGCGTCGCGACAACCGGGACCGTAACTTCCGTGGGGATGACCGCGACCGAGGTTTCCGGCGTGACGACCGCGGCGGCTTCCGCCGGGACGATCGCCGCGATGACCGGCGCGATGATCGTCGGGACGACAGGCGTGACGACCGTCGGGACGAGCGCCGTGGGGACGACCGCGGGGAGCGCGGCGGTTTCCGTCGGGACGACGCCGGTCGAGGCGGGCGTGGCGGCTTCCGGCGCGACGACGCTCCTCGGGGCGAGCGTGGTGAGTTCCGGCGTGACGACCAGCGCGGTGCCCGTAGTGACCGCGGCGAGCGCGGCGGCTTCCGTGGGCGTGACGACCGTGGTGGGCGTGGGCCCCGGCGGGACGATCGCGATCGTCCCGGGTTCCGGAGCGAGGGCGGTGACCGTGGTGGTTTCCGTGGGCGCGATGACCGGCGCGACGACCGGCGTGGTGCCGGCCGGTTCCGTGAGGAGCGCGAGCGGGACAGGGAGCCGATCAAGCGGCTGCCGATCCCCGAGGACGTCACGGGCGAGGAGATCGACAAGGACGTACGGCAGGAACTGCTGAGCCTGCCGAAGACGCTCGCGGACGATGTCGCCAGGAACCTGGTGATGGTCGCGCGGCTTCTCGACGAGGACCCCGAGGGCGCGTACAACTACTCGAGGATCGCGCTGCGGCTGGCGTCGCGTGTCGCCGCCGTGCGGGAGGCCGCCGGTTTCGCCGCGTACGCCAACCAGAAGTACGGCGAGGCGCTGGCCGAGTTCCGGGCCGCCAAGCGGATGACCGGGAACATCGATCTGTGGCCCGTGATGGCCGACTGCGAGCGTGGGCTCGGGCGGCCGGAGAAGGCGCTCGACATGGCCGGCGCCCCCGAGGTGCACAAGCTCGACAAGGCCGGACAGGTCGAGATGCGGCTCGTTGCCGCCGGTGCGCGGCGCGACATGGGGCAGCTGGACGCGGCCATCGTGACGCTGCAGAGCCCCGAGCTGGCCGCCAACTCCGTGCAGCCGTGGACCGCGCGGCTGCGGTACGCGTATGCCGACGCGCTGCTCGCCGCCGGGCGGGAGAGCGAGGCGCGGGAGTGGTTCGCGAAGGCCGTGGAGGCCGACCGGGACGGCAGCACGGACGCGTCGGACCGGCTCGCAGAGCTGGACGGGGTGGAGTTCGTCGACGTCATGACCGATGACGAGAGCGACGAGAGCGACGGCGGGAACTCCTCCGAGGACTCCGAGGAGGAGAAGGACTGACGTCCGGTGGAAGGGGGCGGATCC
>NZ_JBSHKH010000280.1:0-2010 GCF_053643595.1 Streptomyces sp. NPDC055506
GCTCCGGGACCGAACGCTTCTTTCGAGTAATTCGAGAAGAATTCGAGACAGGGCCGAAGGTAGGTATTCAGCAATGCGACAGGTCACCCGCAAGGGTCTGATGACCGTGGCGGCCGCGACCGGCGTGATCGCCGCCGCGGGCGGCTCCGCCTACGCCGACTCGGGCGCGCAGGGCTCCAGTTCGGGCTCGCCCGGCGTGCTCTCCGGGAACACGGTGCAGGCGCCGGTGCACGCGCCGGTCAACGTCTGCGGCAACACGGTCAACGTCATCGGTGTCCTCAACCCGTCGGTGGGCAACTCGTGTGCCAACAAGGGCGGTGGATCGTCCCCGGGCGGCCACGGCGGCTCGCACGCGGGCGGCCACGCCAGTGACTCGCCCGGCGTCGGCTCGGGCAACCATGTCCAGGTGCCGGTCCACGTGCCGGTGAACGCCTGCGGCAACAGTGTCGACGTCATCGGCGTCGGCAACTCCACCACGGGCAACGACTGCGCGAACGGCTCCGGCGGGCATCACACCGACCCGCCCGGCGGCGGATACGAGACGCCCGGGCAGCCGGGCGAGCCGGGGAACCCTGGTGAGCCGGGGGAGCCGGGCAACCCGGGGGAGCCGGGCGAGCCCGGCAATCCGGGTGAGCCGGGGAACCCCGGTGAGCCTGGCAACCCGGGTGAGCCCGGTAACCCGGGTGAGCCTGGCAACCCGGGTGAGCCCGGCAACCCCGGTGAGCCCGGTAACCCGGGCAGCCCCGAGAACCCCGGGAACGAGCCGGGCGGCCAGTTCGTCACCCAGCCCAAGGGCGACGCCCAGCTCGCGGAGACCGGCAGCAGCCTGCCGCTCGGCCTCACCCTGCCGGCCGGAGCCGGCGCGCTGCTGGCGGGCGCGATCCTCTACCGCAAGGCGCGTGCCTCGGCCTGACACCTGCGGCAAACACCCAGGCAAACGGAGCGGGCCCCGCCGATGCGGGGCCCGCTCCCGTGTATGCCTTCTCCCGGTGCGCCGTCTCAGCTCACCACGTGGCCCGCACCTGGCGGATGATCCGCCGGCGCAACCGCACCTTGCGGCTGCCGTCGCGCAGCAGGCTCAGACGGTGCAACTCCCAGTGTCCGTACTCGGCGTGGTCCGTCAGCAGACGTGCCGTTTCCTTGCGGGAGACCCCGCGAGGTACGTACACGTCGACAAATTCGTATTCCGGCATCGCATCTATTGTGCGGGCTGGGGCCTGGTACGGATAGCGTCTGCACTATGTCTGATGCTGCGCAGCCCACCGCTGCCGAGGTACGCGCCGCCGCCGAGGCGGTCAAGACCGCGCTCGACCGCCACCTGGCCGCGGTCGAAGGCAGGTCGGGAGAGGACGACCCGGCCGTCTACGAGGCGTTCAACCAGCTGGCCGCGGCCGCAGAGGTGTACGACGAACTGCTCTACGACCGATACGACGAGGTCACCCCCTTCGAGATCCCCGGTGCGGAGGACGCGCTGCCCCCGTACGCGGGCCCCGAGGAACCGAACGCGCTGAGCGTACTGATCCGCCGCGACTACGCGGTGGCGGAGCCGCAGCGTCTCCTGGCGCAGGCGCAGCGGATCGAGGCCGCCGAAGGCGAGGACGGCCCGGCAGCCTCCGGGACGACCCATGGCGCGCTCGGCCTGCTGTTCGGCGAGTTCGAGCCCGACGAGATCGCCTCCCGGCACAAGGAGTTCGGACTCGAGGAGGGCGATTCCACACTCTGGGTGATGGCGGCGGACGAACCGGCCGAACCCGGAGAGTGGCTTGAGGCCCCGTTCGAGCAGGTCGACCCGCAGCAGGTGGTCTGCCGCTTCGACGTCAGCGCCGTGTTCGACGACGTCGAAGGCGACGATGTCGACGATGACGAAGAGGAAGAAGAGGACGACGACGCGGAGGACCTGGAGGAGGGCCTCACCGACCTGGACGAGGACGAGGATCTGGAGCGCCTGGACGCGGACCGCCGCTGAGCGCACACGCCGGCCACCCGACGGCGGTGGTCACAGGGCCGTCC
>NZ_JBSHKH010000281.1:0-1943 GCF_053643595.1 Streptomyces sp. NPDC055506
CTACGAACGCGGTCGATCCGACGCGCGCAGGCCCGGCGTCCGCTAGGCCGCCCGACCGGACCCGTACCCACACACGAGGAGGAACACCCGGCATGACTGTCGTACCGGCACAGCAGTCCGGCGGCGGAGGCGGCAGCAGCGGTCTCTACGACGTACTCGAACTTGTTCTGGACAGGGGGCTCGTCATCGACGCCTTCGTGCGCGTCTCCCTGGTCGGCATCGAGATCCTGAAGATCGACGTACGCGTCGTCGTCGCCAGCGTCGACACCTATCTGCGCTTCGCCGAGGCGTGCAACCGGCTCGACCTGGAGGCCGGGCCGCGCAAGGACCCGGGCCTGCCCGACCTGGTCGGGGAGATGACCGAGTCCGGCGCGCGCGGCAAGTCCAAGGGGGCGCTGTCCGGCGCCGCCGAGACCATCTCCGACGCCTTCAAGCAGGCGCGTGACGAGGGCTCCGAGCGCCAGGGCGAGTCCCGTCCGCGCGCCCGTAAGAGCACGTCCGCCCGCCGGAAGGAGGAGCAGGAGTGAGCACCTACGTCTACGGCATCGCGGCGACCGCGCACCCGGCGCTGCCCGAGGGTATGGGCGGTGTGGGCGACCCGCCCCGCCCGGTGCGCATCCTGCGCGAGGGCGATCTGGCGGCCGTCGTCAGTGAGGCCCCCGAGGGGCTGCGGCCCAAGCGCAGGGACCTGCTCGCCCACCAGAACGTGCTCAGCGAGGCGGGTGCGGCCGGCTGTGTGCTGCCCATGCGGTTCGGCAGCGTCGCCCCGGACGACAACTCGATCACCGGGGTGCTCGCCGAGCGTGCAGAGCACTACAAGGAACGCCTGCGGGCGCTGGAAGGCCGGGTCGAGTACAACGTCAAGGCCAACCACGTCGAAGAGGCCGTCCTGCACCAGGTGATGGCCCAGAGCCCCGACATCCGCGGTCTCGCGGAGGCCAACCGGCAGTCCGGTGGCGGCAGTTACGACGACAAGATCCGGCTCGGCGAGCTGGTCGCGGCCGCGGTCAAGGCCAGGGAGGCCGACGACGCCGCCGCACTCCGGAGCGCCCTGGACTCCTCCGCCGAGGACGTGAGCACGGGCCCCGAGTCCACCGGCTGGCTGGCCAACGTGTCGTACCTGGTGGACCGGGAGTCGGCCGAGCACTTCCTGGCCGCGGTCGAGCAGGCCCGCAAGGACATGCCGCACCTGGAGGTGCGGGTCAACGGTCCGCTGCCGCCGTACAGCTTCGTCGAGCCCGGCCCGGCCGAGCCGGCTGGCACCCTGGCGAGCGGCACGGACACCACCGGAGCGGGGTGACGACATGGGCCTGATCTCCGAGGTGCTGCTGCTGCCGCTCGCACCCGTGCGCGGCAGCGCCTGGGCCATCAATCAGGTGCTGCAGGAGGCCGAGCGGATCTACTACGACCCCGCCACGGTCCAGGCCGAACTGGCCCGCCTCGAGGAGCGGCTGGAGGCCGGAGAGATCACGGACGAGGAGTTCGACCGTCTTGAGGACGAACTCCTCGACCGGTTGGAGACCGCCTCGCGCAGGAGCGCGGGAACAGGCCAACAAGGGACGGCACAATGAACCGAACGGGACTGGGCCTCGCGGTGGGGGCCGGATACCTACTGGGACGTACCAAAAAGCTGAAGATGGCGATAGCCATCGGCGGACTGGTGGCCGGGAAGAAGCTGAACCTGAGCCCGCGTATGGTCGCGGAGCTGATCCAGCAGCAGCTGCAGAACAACCCGCAGTTCAAGGAGATCGGGGACCAGCTGCGCGAGGACCTGCGCGGGGTCGGCAAGGCCGCCTCCGGTGCCATGGTCGAGCGCCAGCTCGACGCCTTCGCCGACCGGCTGCACGGCCGTACGGCCGAGGTACGTGACCAGCTGACGGGCGCGGTGACCGGCGGCCGCGACGCCGAGGACGCCGACTACGCCGAGGACGAGGAGTCCCAGG
>NZ_JBSHKH010000283.1:0-1808 GCF_053643595.1 Streptomyces sp. NPDC055506
CCACCATGGTCCTGGTCGGCGCGCTCTCCTCGGTCGCCGCCTTCAAGGTGTTCTCCGAGGTGTATCTGATGGCCGGGCCGACCGGCGGCCCGGCCGGCGAGGACACCACGCTCGTGATGCTGGTGCAGCGCGTCGGCACCGGCCGGGGACCCGCGACGGCCCGGCCGCCGGTGGTGGGTGCCGCTCCTGGTGGTCGCGCTGCTCGCGCAGATGGCCTTCGCGATGGTCACGACCGCCGTGCGGCAGACCCCGACCATCGACGAACCGGTGTACGTGGGAGCGGCCGCCGAGTACACGCACGAGCACCGGCTGCGCCACAACCCCGAGCATCCGCCGCTCGGCAAGCTGCTCATCGGCGCCGGGGTGGCCCTCGCGGATCCGCACATCGACCCCTCCTTCGCCGGAGACCAGGGCAGGCTGGGGCGGCACCTGCTCTACGAGTCGGGCAACGACCCCTGGCGGCTGATGCTGTGGGCCCGTCTCCCCGTGATCGCGCTGACCCTGCTGTTCGGTCTGGTCGTGTTCGCCTTCGCCCGTGAACTGGCCGGGACGGCAGGGGCGTTGACCGCACTCGCGTTGTACTGCTTCTCCCCCGACGTCATCGCCCACGGCTCACTCGCCACGCTCGACGTGCCTGCCGCCGGGTTCGTGCTCACGTCGGTGTGGCTGCTGTGGCGGGCCCGCCACAGGCCTCCGCTGTACGTGCCGCTCGCCGGGGTGGCGCTGGGGGCGGCCCTGGCGACGCGGATAAGCACGCTTCCTGTCGTACCGGTGCTCATGGCACTGGCCGCCGTATCGGTGTGGCATGCGTCGGCGGGTACCCGGGCCCGGGTTCTGATCCGCGCGGCGGCGGGCGCGGGTGTGTTGGCTGTGGCCGCGGTCGCGGTCGTGTGGGCCGCGTATGTGATGGTCGATCCGCGGCTGCGGTGGGCTCCCGAACAGCATGTGCCGCAGGTGCGGGGGCTGCGGGGGCTGTTGGTCGAGCTGCTGCCGTTCCCCGAGGCGTACCGGGACGGGATGCGGCTCCAGTTCGGTCTGGAGAACAGGCCGTGGCAGGGGTTTCTGTTCGGCCGGCTGTACTCGGGCTCGCTCTGGTACTACCTGCCCGCCGCGCTGCTGGTGAAGACGCCGCTCGGGATGCTCTGCCTGTGGGTCTGCGCCGCGGTGGTGGTGTTCGCGGTGCGGCGGCTGCGGCCGGCGGCGCCCTATGTGCTCGCCGCTCCTGCGGTGCTGCTGCTGGTGGCCATGCAGGGGGCGCGGGACTTCGGCACCCGGTACGCCGTCTTCCTGCCGCTGTTCCTCGCGGTGGGGGCGGGGTGCGTCCTCGTGGTGCGACGGCTGTGGGTGTCCGGTCTGGTGGCGGCGCTGGTGGTGTTCGCCGCCGTCAGTTCGCTGCGCACGTACCCCTATTACCTGCCGTACTCCAACGAGGCGTTCGGGGGGCCGGGCCGGACCCGGGAGCGGTTGCACGACTCCAACGTGGACTGGGGGCAGGACCTCGGGCGGCTCGCCGAGCGGTTGCGGGAGCGGTATCCGGATGAGCGGGTGTGGCTGGTGTACAAGGGCAGCGGGGTACCGGCTGCTTATGGCATCGAGGCCGGGGATCCGCGTCGGGTGCCCGACGGTGATGTGCGGGGGTTGTTGGTGGTGTCGGACTCGGCTGCCGCGAAGGCGACGGGGCGGCTGGCCGCTTTGATCGGCAGCAGCCGCCCCGTTGACGACGTCGGGCACTCGATCACGATCTATCGCCGTTGAGATCGTCACCAAGCCGATCGAGGGCGCGGGGGAGCGTGCTCCCGAGGTCGCCA
>NZ_JBSHKH010000284.1:0-1794 GCF_053643595.1 Streptomyces sp. NPDC055506
GTCACACCCCGGTCAGGCCGGGCGGGTCGGCTCGCCGTCCGGGAGCTCGGCGAATTCCGCCACGGCCCGGCTGAGCCACTGGGTCCAGAACGTCTCCAGGTCGATGCCGGCCCGCAGCACCAGATGCCGCAGCCGGTCCTCGGTGCCGTCCCGGCCGGGCGGGAAGTCGCGCCGCTCGATCTCCCGGTACTCCGCCAGCTGCCGCTCGTGCAGCCGCAGATGGCGTCGCAGATCGTCCTCCAGGCCCGCTGTGCCGACCACGGCCGCCGCCCTCAGCCGCAGCAGCAGCGTGTCGCGGTGCGGCTTGGGGTCCTGGGAGGCGGCGGTCCAGCGGGCCAGTTCGGCGCGGCCCGCGGTCAGGACCTCGTAGCTCTTCTTCTGCCCGCGCGCCGGCTGTTCGGAGGGCAGGGCCCGGATCAGGCCGTCGGCCTCCAGTTTTCCCAGCTCGCGATAGATCTGCTGGTGCGTCGCGGACCAGAAGTAGCCGATCGACCGGTCGAACCGGCGGGTCAGCTCCAGGCCCGACGACGGCTTCTCGAGCAGGGCGGTGAGGATCGCGTGCGGGAGTGACATACCAGTCATCCTAGGGACGGGCGGCAGGCCCCCTACAGCGCCGCCGCCAGCTCGGTGCCCTGCTTGATGGCGCGCTTGGCGTCCAGCTCCGCGGCCACGTCGGCGCCGCCGATCAGGTGCGTGCTGCGCCCGGCGGCGACCAGTTCCTCGTACAGACCGCGGCGCGGCTCCTGGCCCGTGCACAGCACGATCGTGTCGACCTCCAGCACCGTGCTCGCACCGTCGACCGTGACATGCAGTCCGGCGTCGTCGATCCGGTCGTAGCGCACGCCCGGGACCATGGTGACGCCGCGGTGCTTGAGTTCGGCGCGGTGGATCCAGCCGGTGGTCTTGCCGAGTCCGGCGCCGACCTTGGACGTCTTGCGCCGGAGCAGGTGGACGGTGCGCGGTGGAGCGGGCCGCTCGGGCGCGGCGAGGCCGCCGGGGCCGCGGTAGTCGAGGTCGACGCCCCACTGGCGGAAGTACGTCGCCGGGTTCTCGTGGGCCTTGTCACCGGAGTCCGTGAGGTACTCGGCGACGTCGAAGCCGATGCCGCCCGCGCCGAGGATCGCGACGCGGTCGCCGACGGGGGCGCCGTCGCGCAGGACGTCGAGGTAGCCGACGACGCTCGGGTGGTCGATGCCGGGGATGTCGGGGGTGCGCGGGCTGACGCCGGTGGCGACGACGACCTCGTCGTAGCCGTCGACGTCCGCGACCGTGACGGGGGTGTTGAGCCGTACGTCGACGCCGTGCCAGTCGAGCTGGGTGCGGAAGTAGCGGAGTGTCTCGTCGAACTCCTGCTTGCCGGGGACCTTGCGGGCGACGTTGAGCTGCCCGCCGATCTCGCTCGCGGCGTCGAAGAGGGTGACGTCGTGGCCGCGCTCGGCCGCCGAGACGGCGCAGGCGAGGCCGGCCGGGCCGGCGCCGACGACCGCGACGCGTTTGCGCAGCCGGGTCGGGGAGAGCACGAGTTCCGTCTCGTGGCAGGCGCGCGGGTTGACCAGGCAGGAGGTGATGAGGCCGCTGAAGGTGTGGTCGAGGCAGGCCTGGTTGCAGCCGATGCAGGTGTTGATCGCCTCGGGCCGGCCGGCCTCCGCCTTGATGACGAAGTCCGGGTCGGCGAGCATCGGGCGGGCCATCGACACCATGTCGGCCGCGCCCTCGGCCAGCAGTTCCTCGGCGAGTTCGGGGGTGTTGATGCGGTTGGTGGTGACGAGCGGGACGGACACCTCGCCCATGAGC
>NZ_JBSHKH010000285.1:0-1715 GCF_053643595.1 Streptomyces sp. NPDC055506
CGTCCTGATTCACCGCACTGCCACGCACCACTGCCAGCACCTGATGCCCGTTCCGCCGGGCATCCGACAACCGCTCCAAGAGCAGCACACCCACACCCTCGGCCGGTCCGAATCCGTCCGCTCGTGCCGAGAACGCCTTGCACCGCCCATCCCGCGCCAGCCCGCGCATCCTGCTGAACTCGGTGAAGACCTTCGGGCTGGCCATCACGGTGGCCCCGCCCGCCAGTGCCAGCGAGCACTCGCCGGCGCGCAGTGCCTGAGTGGCGAGGTGGATGGTCACCAGCGACGACGAACACGCCGTGTCCACCGTCACCGCCGGCCCCTCGAAGCCGAACGCATACGAGACGCGCCCCGAGATGACGCTGGACGTGCTGCCCGTCACGAAGTAGCCGTCGGCTTCCTCCGGCTGCCGGGGCAGTCTTGTGACGTAGTCGGACCAACCCGCGCCGTAGAAGACACCGACGTGCTTGCCCCTGAGTGACCTCGTGGGAATTCCGGCCCGTTCGACGGCTTCATGGGTCGTCTCCAGCAGCAGTCGCTGCTGCGGATCCATCGCCAGCGCCTCACGTGGCGGTACGGCGAAGAAGTCCGCATCGAACTCCGCCACGTCCTGGAGGAAGCCGCCTTCTCGTACATAGGTGGTTCCGGGGGTGTCCGGGTCGGGGTCGTACAGGCCGTCGACGTCCCAGCCCCGGTCCTCGGGGATGACGGACACGGCGTCACGGCCCTCGTGGACCAACTGCCACAGGTCTTCGGGTGAGTTGACGCCGCCCGCGTAGCGGCAGGCCATTCCGACGATCGCGATGGGTTCCCGCGCGGCGGCTTCGAGCTGCTGATTCTGCGTCCTGAGCCGTTCGGTCTCCTTCAGAGATGCCCGCAGCGCTCCGACAAGCTGGCTGGTGGAGGCGTCAGTCACGAGCTCTTCCCTTCGGCTTCAAATCGTCCGGTTTCGTCGTTTTCGCCGCGCTCGTCGTGTTCGCCGTGCGCCATGCGGATGAGGTCCGCGAGATCCATCTCGTCGACAGCGCGGATTCTGTTCTCGGTGTCCGCGGCGTGCTGCTCGACGCCGTTTCCGAACTCGTCGTCACCCTCCGCACCGTCCGCTCCCGGGTCGTCCGGTACGAGTGCCGTTCGCAGGTGCCGGGCGAGGGCAACGGGGGTGGGGTAGTCGAAGATGAGCGTGGTGGGCAGGCGGAGGCCTGCCGCGATGTTGATCCGGTTCCGCAGTTCGACCGCTGTCAGGGAGTCGAAGCCCAGCTCCAGGAATCCCCGTTCGGCCTCCACTCCGTCGGGGAGCGCATGGCCGAGGATCGTCGCGGCGTGGCTGCGGACGAGGTCGAGCAGCGTGCGGTGCTGTTCGGCCCTGGTGAGGGTGGTGAGGCGCCGGAGCAGGGCAGCCGGCCCGGAGACCGGGTCCTTGCCGGCGGTTCCGCCTGCTACCCGGCGGGCCGGGTGGGGGCGGGCGAGTCCACGCAGAAGGGCCGGAAAGGCTCCCGCGTCGGCGTGCGCTCGTAGTCCCGCGGGGTCCAGCCTGATCGGTACGAGGAGCGCGTGGTCGGTTCCGAGGGCGGCGTCGAACAGTCTCATGCCCTGTTCGTTGGTGATCGGGGCCAGTCCGGAACGGGAGATCCGTGCGGTTCCGTCGTCCTGGACGTCCTTGGTCATGTCGCTGGTTTGTGCCCACAGGCCCCAGGCGAGCGAGAGGGCCGGGAGTC
>NZ_JBSHKH010000286.1:0-1682 GCF_053643595.1 Streptomyces sp. NPDC055506
GACTCCCGGCCCTCTCGCTCGCCTGGGGCCTGTGGGCACAAACCAGCGACATGACAGCTCGACTCGGCGGAGACGATCGGGAGCGGTTCGCCCGTTCCGGTCTGGCCCCAATCCCGAACGAACAGGCACTTGCGCTCTTCGACGCCTCCCTGGCCGACGACAGGCCGCTGCTGGTGCCGATCCGGTTGGACCAGGCCGGGCTGCGTTCCCAAGCCGCCTCGGGCGCCCTGCCCCCGCTGCTGAGCGGACTGGTCCGTACCCCGGTCCGGCGCGGCGCGAACACGGGTGCCGCAGCCGAGGGGCCGTCTCTCGCCGAGCGGCTGAGCGCCATGCCCGAGACCGACCACAAACGCGTCGTCGAGGAGATCGTGCGCGGGAATCTCGCCGCTGTTCTGGGACACGCCTCGCCCGCGGAGATCGCCCCCGACAGCTCGTTCCAGGACCTGGGCATCGACTCACTCACCGCCGTGGAACTGCGTAACCGGCTCAAGGGCGCCACCGGCCTGCGCCTGTCGGGATCCCTCGTCTTCGACTACCCCAGCCCCGAATCCCTGGTCGGACACATACTGGAAGAATTGTCCGCGGAGATCGACAGCGCAGGCCGTGGCGCGACGGGAGCCGATTCCGACGAGGCGGCCACTTGGCGGACCATCACCTCGATTCCACTCACCCGCATCCGGGAGGCCGGTGTCCTGGAGACGCTGCTGCGGCTCGCAGAACCCGGCGGCGAGGCAGAGACCACCGCAGGTGAAGCGGAAGGCACGTCCATCGCCTCGATGGACGTGGACGATCTCGTCCGGATCGCACTCGGAGAGAGCAACACACCCGTAGACACGGAAGGGACGAACGCGTGATGGCCGCATCCTCTGAAAAGGTCGTCGAGGCATTGCGGGCGTCACTGATCGAGAACGAACGTCTGCGCAAACAGAACCAAGAACTGACGACCGCGCAGCGTGAGCCCATAGCCATCGTGAGCATGGCCTGTCGTTTCCCTGGCGGCGCCGACTCCCCCGAGGCGCTGTGGCGCCTCGTCGCCGAAGAAGGCGATGCCGTATCCGGCCTGCCCGCGAACCGTGGCTGGGACCTGGAATCGCTGTACGACCCGGACCCGGAGGCGCAAGGCAAGAGCTACGTACGTGAGGGAGCGTTCCTCTACGACGCCGCCGAATTCGACGGTGAACTGTTCGGAATCTCTCCCAACGAGGCACTGGCGATGGATCCGCAGCAGCGGCTGCTGATGGAGACCTCCTGGGAAGTCCTGGAAAGGGCGGGGATTCCTCCGAAGTCCCTACGGGGCAGGCCCGTCGGGGTCTTCATCGGCGGCATTACGACGGACTACGTGACCCGGCACTACGCGGGCGGAGCGCCAAACGTTCCACCGGGCGTCGAGAGCCACTTCATGACGGGCAGTTCGGGCAGCGTGTTGTCGGGCCGCATCGCCTACACATACGGCTTCGAAGGGCCGGCGGTGACGGTGGACACGGCGTGCTCCTCGTCGCTGACCGCACTCCACGTGGCCGCTCAGTCGCTACGACAGGGTGAGTGCACCCTGGCGATCGCCGGCGGTGTCGCTGTGCTGGCCAACCCCGGCACCTTCGTCGGCTTCAGCCGACAGCAAGGCCTGTCTCCGGACGGGCGGTGCAAGGCGTTCTCGGCGGACGCTGACGGTGTCGGCTGGGGCG
>NZ_JBSHKH010000287.1:0-1670 GCF_053643595.1 Streptomyces sp. NPDC055506
CGTCCGCCGAGAAGGACTTGCACCGCCCATCCCGCGCCAGCCCACGCTGCCGACTGAAACCAACGAACGGATAGGGGTTGACCAGGACGGACACGCCACCGGTGAGCGCCATCGAGCATTCGCCGGCACGGAGTGCCTGAGCGGCGAGGTGCAGCGCCACGAGGGACGACGAGCACGCCGTGTCCACCGTCACCGCCGGCCCCTCAAGACCCAGCGCATACGAGATCCGGCCGGAGAGCAGGCTGGACGATCCGCCGGTGATGGCGTAGCCCTCCGCGCTGTCGGGGATCTGCCGGCTGCCGGAGACGTAGTCGGACCGGGCCGCCCCGGCGAACACCCCGACCTCGCGGCCACGGAGCGAGGCCGGGTCGATTCCCGCGCGTTCGATCGCCTGCCAGGACGCCTCCAGGAGCAGCCGCTGCTGCGGATCCATGGACAGTGCTTCGCGGGGTGAGATTCCGAAGAATGCCGCGTCGAAGTCACCGGCCCCGTAGACGAACGCGCCCTCGCGTGCGTAACTCTTGCCGGGCACGTCAGGGTCCGGGTCGTACAGCGATTCCAGGTCCCAGCCCCGGTCATCAGGGAACTCGGCGACCGCATCTTCGCCCTCGACGAGCAACCGCCAATAGTCCTCGGGGGATTCGATGCCCCCGGGAAAACGGCACCCGATTCCGATGATCGCTATCGGTTCCCTCGACTTGGTCTCGGCGGCATGCAGCCGCTGCCGGGTCTCGGACAGGTCTGTCATGACGCGCTTGAGGTAACCCCGAAGCTTGTCTTCCACGCCGACCATTTCGCTTCTTCTCCCACTCGATAAAGTGCCGATCAGGAGGGCGTATTACTCAAGCCCGAGTTCTTCGTCGATCAACGCGAACATTTCGTCGTCCGTGGCGGACTCGATCACGGATCGGTCGATGACGCCGTTGGCCTTGGGGTCCGGTCCGGCGTCGTCCACCTTCCAGAGCAGATCCCGTAGGCGCTCGACGAGCTGGGTGCGTGCGCCGTCGGTGACGGACTCCGCCAGCACAGCCGCCTCGATCTGCCGGAGGCTTTCGAGGAGGGACTCCTGGCTGTCGCCCCCGTCCTGTGCCAGTTCGGCCTGGAGATGCCGGCTGAGCGCGGAAGGGTTGGGGTGGTCGTAGATGACCGAGGGAGGAAGTTTGAGTCCGGTCACCGCGTTGAGCCGGTTCCGTAGTTCCACCGCGGTGAGGGAGGAGAAGCCCGATTCGAGGAAGCCGCGCTGGGAGTCGATCTCCTGGAACTCCGCATGCCCCAGAACGGCACCGGCCTCGCCGCGAACCAGGTCCAGGAGCATCCGGCGTTGCTCGGCCGGGGACATGCCGGTCAAGCGCTGGGCGAGGGGGGAGCGGGGCGCGGAGTCCGTCTGCGCCGCAGGGATGTGCGCAGTCAGCTGGGCGTCGGGCAGCTCGTCCAGCAGGGTGCTCGGCCGGGCCGCTGTGTAGAGGGAAGCGAAGCGTTTCCAGTCCATGTCGGTGACGCTGAGGACGGTCTCGTTCTGGTCCAGCGCCTGGTGCAGCACCGAGATCGCCTGATCCGGATCCATCGCGCGCAGCCCGCGAAGGCTCAGCTCCTCCCCCATGCCTTGTTCATTGGCCAGTCCTTCGCCGTGCCACATGCCCCAGGCCAGCGAGGTCGCGACCGCGCCCCGT
>NZ_JBSHKH010000288.1:0-1467 GCF_053643595.1 Streptomyces sp. NPDC055506
GAGCAGCCCCTGCCCGGTGAGGCAGGGGCTGCTCGTCCGTCCGGACCCTACGAGGTCAGTTCGGCTTGGTCTCGATGACTCCGACGCGCTCCGCCGGTGTCTTGCCGCGCAGGGCCTTGCGCAGCGCGGAGACGACGTCCTGCGGCAGCACGTCGCGCTTGCCGCTCGCGCCCTCGATCTGCACGCCCTCGAAGGTCGTGCCGTATGCCTCCTGGAGCGCCTTGAGGTTGTACGTGTCCACCAGCTTGCCGTCCACGGCCTTGAAGCCGAGGATCTTCGGCAGGGAGACGGGGCCGAAGTCGATGCTGTGGGCCGCGTCGGTGCGAACGGTGACGAGGTCGGACATCGCGGGCTGCGCGAACTCCTTCATCATCCGGTCGACCTCGGCGTTCGACACCGTCGGCTTCCGGCTGGTGGTCGGGAGCGTCACCGCGCCGGCCGTGCCGGTCTCCACCTGGGTGCGGTAGGCCTCCTCGATCGCGGCGGTCGACTTGTCGACGTCGATGCCCTGGCCCGCCTTGCCGTACACGGCGACGGCCTTGCCGCCCTGGAACTTGATGGTGCCGTCGGACGACGAGCCGGAGCCGCCAGCGGCGGTCTCCAGGGACGCGTGCAGCTTCTCCTCGTCGATCGGCATGACGGGCGTGACGACGCGGTGGTTGCCGAAGAGCGAGCCGATCACGGAGACCGGGTTGTAGTCGCTCTTCGCCGCCGCGTCGGCCGTGGCGTCCATGTCGAACTGCAGGCCCGCGTTGTCCGGGTCGAGGGACACGGCCTTGCCGCCCACCGACAGCTTCAGCGGCTTGCCCGCCCGGTCGTCGAAGGCGGCGTCGAGCTTCTTGACCGCGCCGTCGCGGGTGGTGCCGCCGATGTCGACGCCGAGCACGGAGGTGCCCTTGGGGACGTCGGTGCGGTTCATCAGCAGACCGGCGCCGTAGAGGCCACCGGCGGCGACGACCACGCCGGCCGCGAGCAGCACGAGCTTGTTGCGCCCCTTCTTCTTCGGCGCCTTCGAGGAGCTCGCCGGGGGCGGGGAGACCGGCTCGGGCAGCTTCGGGGCCCCGGGCGGCACGGGGCCGTCGCCGGGCGCGCCCGGGCCGAACGGGGAGGCTCCGCCGGACGGTACGACCGGGATGCCGCTGGTGACGGTGTGCCCGGAGACGTTGTCGTGGCGGGGGCCGTAGCCCTGGCCGTCCGGTTCGGGGGCCGGCTTCTGCGGGGTGAGGATCGCGGTGTCGTCGCTCATACCGCCGCCGGGGGCACCGCCCAGGGGGCCGGGGCCGCCGGCAGGGTTGGCCGTACCCGGGCCGCCGGGGCCTCCGGGGCCGCCCTTGCCCGCGGGACCGCCGGGTGCGCCCGGGCGGCCGGGTCCACCGGGCCCGCCTATGGCTCCGGGGCCGGCGGGCGCGCCGGGGCCTCCCGGACGGCCCGGGTCGTTGAAGGCGCTGGGGGCGCCGGGCCTGCCCC
>NZ_JBSHKH010000289.1:0-1466 GCF_053643595.1 Streptomyces sp. NPDC055506
GGCTCCTGTCGTGTCGCGACCCAGGTCACGACACGTGCGTCACGACGAGAACAGCATGTGCCCGAAGCCCTTGTTGCGGTGGTGACCGTGGTGGCCGTGGCCGCCGTGATGACCGTGGCCGCCGTGCGGGGCGCCCCAGGCGGGGGCCGGAGGGGCGGGGTAGGCCTGCGGGGCGGGCGGGGGCGGCGGCGCACCCTGCGACCACTGGGACTCCAGGCGGGTCAGCGACTCCAGCTCGCCGTAGTCGAGAAAGATCCCGCGGCAGCCGCTGCACTGCTCGATCTGGACACCGTTGCGGTTGTAGGTGTGCATGGGCGCACGGCACTTCGGACACTGCATGGTGGTTCAACTCCTCGCCGGTCGGTCCTGCTTCGTGTGTCGCCAGGACAGACTCTGTCCCGCCATGGTCGGTTGCACCCTACTTCGCGTGCTCCTGCGCCAACTGCGGCGGGAGGGTAGCCATTCGGTCACAGGCGTCTACGACCAACTGCTCGAACTCGTCCAGGTCGCGGCCGGCCGCGGCTGCCTTGACGACGGCCCGGGCCGCGGTCTGTGCGGTGAGGGCACGAGCGGGGACGTCGAGAGCGGGCCAGGGGTCGCCGTCGGCGGGTACGGCCGGGCCGCCGGCCTCCCGGTAGGCGGCGAGGAAGCGGGCCCATTCCTCGGGCAGGAGCAGTCCGCAGGCGTACCAGGCGGCGGGGCGGGCGAGATCCCAGGCCGGGACGCCGACACCCAGGTCGTCGACGTCTATCAGCAGCCAGGGGCCCTCGGAGGCGGGGTGGCGTATGAGCTGGCCGAGGTGGAGGTCGCCGTGGCAGAGGGTGTGGGTGTGCGGCATCGGGACCTCGGCACGGGCCCAGGCGGGGAGGGTGTCCCAGGCTCGCAGGACCGGGGCGGCGGCGGGATGCGGGGCGGCGTTCCGGAGCTTGTCGATGGCCCGGGCCGCCTTGGCGGGGCCTCGCATGGTGGGGAGGGCGTCGGGGGCGGGGGTGCGGTGGAGCCGGGCGAGGAGTGTGGCGGCCGCTTCCCAGGGCGCGGCGTCCGGGTCGTCCGGGTCCACGGGGGTTCCGTACGGCCAGAACGTCACGAGTCTGCCGTGCAGGTCGGCCGGGGTGGGAGTGAGCGGCGCCAGGAGGATCGCGGGGTGGCGGGTGGCTACCTCGAGGCGGCTGGTCAGTTCGGTGGGATCGGACCCCGGGGAGTGGGCCTTCGCGACAATGCCGGCGTGGCGGACGACCGTTGCGTCGGGGCGGTCCGCGAGGGTGGCCGTTCCGCAGGGGCAGGACGATGAGCGGGCGTGGGCGGTTGCTCGGGCCTTGGCGGTGAGGTGGGCCAGGAGGGGGGCGGGGGTCACTGGGGTGAGGGTACGTGGAGGAAAGGACTGTTGGGTCCAGGTTCTGGGCGTTGGTGTTGGGGGCGGGTGGGTGCGCAGCTCGGCGCGACGAGGTGCCGCTGCGCCCACCCGT
>NZ_JBSHKH010000290.1:0-1436 GCF_053643595.1 Streptomyces sp. NPDC055506
GCCCCGAGGAGCGTTCTCCTCGGGGCCGAGCCCTTTCGCTTGCCCGCTGTCTGTCGATTCATTGTGTGACGTGTCCCACTAACACGTGCGTGCGAGGCAACCGCTTGCCTCGATCACCCGTCTACCAAGTAGCGAATGAGGCGATACGGGGGGAATATCCCATTGACTAGGGGGAAACGTGGCCGTTGCGCAGCCTGATGTGAGTGTGATCATCGGGGCGTACGAAGCGATGCCGTATCTGATCGAGTGCCTCTCGTCCGTCGAGGCACAGACCATCGATCCAGAGCGCGTCGAGGTCATCGCGGTGGACGACGGATCGACGGACGGGACGGGGGAGTACCTGGAGGAGTTCGCCGAGCGCGCTCCCATGCACGTCCTGGTGGTCCGGCAGGAGAACTCCGGCGGCCCCAGCGGCCCGCGCAACGTCGGCCTGGGCAAGGCGACCGGACGTTACGTCTTCTTCCTCGACGCCGACGACCGGCTGGGCCCCGAGGCCCTGGAGCGGATGGTCGGCATGGCCGACCGCGCCGGCACGGACGTCGTCCTCGGCAAGGTCGAGGGCGTCAACCGCTCCGCGCCGAAGTCCATGTGGGGCAAGACGGTGGAGCGGACCGACGTCTTCTCCTCCAACATCAAGTTCACGCTCAGCGCGCAGAAGCTGTTCCGCCGCGAGCTGCTGGACCGGCACGGCATGCGGTTCGACGAGTCGCTGTTCACCGGCGAGGACGCGCTGTTCACCATGGAGGCGTACCTGCGGGCGAACGGCGTCTCCGTGGTCGCCGACCACACCTGCTACTACCTGGTCGGCCGCGACGACGGCAAGCACGTGACCAAGAGCGGCAGTTACACGCTGCGCTTCGACTCCGCGCGTGCCCTGATGAATCTGATCGCCGAGCACGTCCCCGCGGGCCCCCGGCGCGACCAGCTGATGCTCCGGCCCTTACTCGTCACGCTGCTCCCGCAGTTCGGGCCCAAGTACCTCACGGACAGCGAGGAGATCCGCCGGCACAA
This sequence comes from Streptomyces sp. NPDC055506, assembly GCF_053643595.1. Taxonomy (NCBI): domain Bacteria; kingdom Bacillati; phylum Actinomycetota; class Actinomycetes; order Kitasatosporales; family Streptomycetaceae; genus Streptomyces; species Streptomyces sp. NPDC055506. The sequence continues at coordinate 1,012 of NZ_JBSHKH010000290.1, forward strand.
GTTCGAGCTGGCCAAGCCCCTGATGGACGCCCACTGGACCGAGGGCGCCGCCCAGCGCCTCAAGGTCCACGAGCGGCTGCGGCTGCACCTGGTCGCCGAGCAGCGGCCCGAGCTGCTCATCGAGGTCGTCAAGTTCGTCAAGGCCAAGAAGCAGGCGGCGGCGCTCCTGGAGCGCAAGGGCCGCCGCGTCTACCTGGCCTACCCGCACTTCCGCGACCGCGCCGCCGGCATCCCCGACTCGGTGTACCTCGCCGAGCCGCGCGAGGCCCGCGCCTTCCCGGGCTACCGCGAGGGCGGCGCCCACACCTTCGTACGCCGGGCGGTACGCAAGGCGCGGCGGGTGCTGACGTCGCGCGAGGTGCGGCCGGCGGCGTGAACACGGCTGCGGGGGCCGGCTTTCGCACGGCCCCCGCGTTCACCTCTCG
>NZ_JBSHKH010000291.1:0-1386 GCF_053643595.1 Streptomyces sp. NPDC055506
GCTCAAGGGGAGGCGGCGGCGGTGGCGCGGATCGTGTCGGGCCCGCCCGAACTGACGGGCCGGGCCCTGCTGGTCCGCCCCGACGGGTCCCGCGTCGGCGGCTTCGGCGCCCATCCGGAACTGGACCGCACGGTCGCCGCCGAGGCGGGCGCCTTCCTGGACGCCGGCCGCACCGGCACCCTGGAGATCGGAGAGCAGGGCTCACGCTGCGGAGCACCGCTCACGGTCCTGGTCGAGTCCTCGGTCCAGGCGCCCCGCATGATCGTCTTCGGCGCGATCGACTTCGCGTCGGCGCTGGTCCGCATGGGCAAGTTCCTCGGCTACCACGTCACGGTGTGCGACGCACGGCCCGTCTTCGCGACCCGGACGCGTTTCCCGGAGGCCGACGAGATCGTCGTCGAGTGGCCCCACCGGTACCTGGAGGGCACGGACGTCGACGCCCATACGGTCCTGTGCGTGCTGACCCACGACGCCAAGTTCGACGTCCCCCTGCTGCGACTGGCGCTGCGGCTGCCGGTGGCGTACGTCGGCGCCATGGGCTCCCGGCGCACCCACCTGGACCGCAACGCCCGCCTGCGGGAAGTCGGCGTCACCGAGCTGGAGTTGAGCCGACTGCACTCGCCGATCGGCCTGGACCTCGGGGCCCGTACCCCCGAGGAGACGGCGCTGTCCATCGCCTCGGAGATCGTCGCCGCGCGGCGCGGCGGCAGCGGGGTGTCGCTGACCGGGGCCCACACCCCGATCCACCACGAGCCGCAGCCGGGGGCGGTGGGGCGGATCGGCTCGGTGGCCTGAGGCACTCGGTGGCCTGAGCCCCCCGGAACCACGGCACAGGCCCTACGAGTTCTTGGACGAAGGTTCCGCGCCGAAGCGTTCCCGGCGCCCCTCACGCCTGTCTCAGCAGGCGGTTCAACGCCCGGCCGAACACATACCGTGCCGAGCGCCGCACCAGGCCGTCGAAGAGCGACGGCAGCAGCCGGATCCGGATCTCCTCCCGCCACAGCACGCGGGTGCGGCCGCCGGGTCCCGGCCGCACCTCCAGCTCCGCCCAGCCCAGGACCACGCGGCCCCGCTTCTCCAGGCGGCACAGCCCCGGGACCCCGTCCTCCGGCGGCTCCCACACCGTGACCTCCATCGGGTCGTCGAAGGACAGCGGCCCGACACCCGTGCGGGCCACGACGAGAGTGCCGACGCGGGTCGGACCGGCCGGGACCGGTCCGACCCGTGCTCCGCACGTCGTCCAGCGCTTCCCGTACGAGGGTCGAGGCCAGGCCCTGTCCCGCGTAGGCGTCGTCGATCTCGGTGTGGAAGAACACGCGCCGGTCGTCCCGGTCGCGGTACGCGGTGAATCCCGCGGCCTTGTCGTCGACCAGGATCTCGTACCGG
>NZ_JBSHKH010000292.1:0-1332 GCF_053643595.1 Streptomyces sp. NPDC055506
GGCGGGTGCCGTTGTCGTTCGGTCAGCGCCGGTTGTGGTTCCTGAACCAGTTGGAGGGGGGCGGGGCGACGTACAACGTGCCGGTGGCGTTGCGGTTCACGGGGGTGTTGGACCGGCAGGCGCTGGAGGCGGCGCTGGGTGATGTGGTGGAGCGGCACGAGGCGTTGCGGACGTTGTTCCCGGGGCAGGACGGGCGTCCCTGGCAGCATGTGGTGCCTGCGGGTGAGGCCAGGCCCCGGCTGCTGGTGGAGCAGGTCGAGGCCGGGGGGATGCGGCAGGCCGTGGCGCGTGCGGCGGCACAGGGATTCGATGTGGTGGTGGACCTGCCGTTGCGGGCGCATCTGCTGTGTGAGAACCCCAGCAAACAGCAGGAGCAGCAGCAGGAGCAGCAGCTGGAGCTGGGGGGTGAGGTGTTGGTGCTGGTGGTGCACCATATCGCCACGGATGGGTGGTCGATGGGGCCGTTGGCGCGTGATCTGGCTGCGGCGTATGCGGCGCGGTGTGCGGGCCGGGTGCCGGGGTGGGAGCCGTTGGCGGTGCAGTACGCCGATTACACGGTGTGGCAGCAGGGGTTGCTGGGTGCGGAAGAGGATCCGGACAGTGTGATCAGTGCTCAGTTGCGGGGCTGGAGCGGGCGGCTGGCGGGGTTGCCTGCCGAGCTTGAGCTGCCGTGGGACCGTCCGCGTCCGGCGGTGGCCTCGCACCGGGGCGGGCGGGTGCTGTTCGAGTGGGACCGGCGGGTGCATCAGGGTGTGGTGGAGGTGGCCGCGTCCGCGGGGGCGACGCCGTTCATGGTGGTTCAGGCGGCGCTGGCGGTGTTGCTGACCCGGCTGGGTGCGGGTGAGGACATCCCGCTGGGCACACCGGTGGCCGGCCGGATGGACGAGGCCGCCGATGACCTGGTGGGCTTTTTCACCAACACCCTGGTCCTGCGTACCGATACGTCGGGTGATCCCACCTTCGGTGAGCTGCTTGAGCGGGTACGGCAGTGGGACCTGGACGCTTACACGCAGCAGGATTTGCCCTTCGAGCGGCTGGTGGAGGTCCTCAACCCGGATCGTTCCATGGCCCGGCATCCGTTGTTCCAGGTCATGCTGGCCTTCAACAACATCGAGCAGGCAGCGGTCGATCTGCCGGGCCTGAGCGTGCAGGCCGAACCGGTGGATCTGGCGGTGACCAAGTTCGACCTGTCCTTGAGCATCAGCGAGGCCCACGACGCCGACGGTCCCGCGGGCCTGCAGGGCGCCTGGGAATACAGCAGCGACCTGCTCGATGCCGGCACCGCCGAGCGGATGCTGCACCGCCTGCACCACATCATCCACACCGTGATCA
>NZ_JBSHKH010000293.1:0-1322 GCF_053643595.1 Streptomyces sp. NPDC055506
GGGTGTGCTCCGGGCGGTAGCCGCTGGCCCCGCGGTGGCCGACGATCGTCGGCTTGGGCAGGCTCTTGAAGCCGCCGTGTCCGCCGCCGTGCCGGGAGCCGTCCGCCCGCGCCGTGCCGGTCATGCCGAGGACCGCTCCGCCGGCGGTGAGCACCGCCGCGCCGAGCAGGGCCCGCCGTCCGGTCCCGCTCGTTTCTTCGTTCGACCCCTGCGTTCCCATTGAGCGCCCTCCCTGCCGTCGACTCGTCAGTGCGGGCCGATCGTACGGGCGCGTACATGACGGGTGTGAGACCCCGGGCGGAACACGCGGGTGACTCCGAATGTCGTAGTGGCTGGTGGGGACGGTGAACTGACGATTCGTCGTATCCCGTTCGATTCGGTGCGGCGGTTCTGGGAACGCGTCCGGTGCGATCCGAGGCGATGTCCGTCACATCATGGCGGCAGGGTTACCCACCGTCGACGACACGCCACCGCAGGTAAACACGCGTCAACAGTGCGTAAGGCCCTGGTTAAGTCGCCGTGCCCGATGTGCGCGATCCCCGGGGCCACGAGTATCGTCCTCACCTGCACATACTCATACAGATTCCTTGACACCGGAGGGTCCGTTGTCCCGCTTCGCGCTCATCAAGGCAGTGCTCGGTCCGGTCATGCGCCTGATGTTCCGCCCACAGGTGGAAGGTGCGGAGCACATTCCCGGCGACGGTCCGGTCATCCTGGCCGGCAACCACCTGACGTTCATCGACTCGATGATCCTCCCGCTGGTCTGCGACCGGCAGGTCTTCTTCATCGGCAAGGACGAGTACGTGACCGGGAAGGGCTTCAAGGGCCGGCTGATGGCCTGGTTCTTCACCGGCGTCGGCATGATCCCGGTCGACCGCGACGGCGGCCGGGGCGGAGTCGCAGCGCTGATGACCGGGCGCCGGGTGCTGGAGGAGGGCCAGGTCTTCGGGATCTACCCGGAGGGCACCCGGTCACCCGACGGCCGGCTGTACCGGGGGCGTACCGGCATCGCCCGGCTCACCCTGATGACCGGGGCGCCGGTGGTGCCGTTCGCGATGATCGGCACGGACCGGCTGCAGCCGGGTGGGGCGGGTCTCCCCCGGCCGGGGAAGGTCACCGTGCGGTTCGGCGAGGCGATGGAGTTCTCCCGGTACGAGGGGATGGACCGGGACCGCTATGTGCTGCGGGCCGTGACGGACTCGGTGATGAGCGAGGTCATGCGGCTGTCCGGGCAGGAGTACGTGGACATGTACGCCAGCAAGGCCAAGGAAGCCGCGTAGTTCTTCGGGCCGCGGGGGTGTGAGGGCGCGACGAGCCCTCAC
>NZ_JBSHKH010000294.1:0-1282 GCF_053643595.1 Streptomyces sp. NPDC055506
GGCGCCGGTGTATCCCGTATGCGGTTGTCCAAGCCCGAGCCGTCTCCCCGAGTCGACGGCGCCGGGCGGCTTTGTGAGGGCCTCGCCCTAGCTTTCCGCCAGGATGTGCGAGAGCTCCTGATCGAGGTCGAAGTGCCGGTGCTCCGTGCCGGGCGGCACGGCGGCGTCGGTCCGCTTCAGGAAGGACTCCAGGGCCCGTGCCGGGGCCTCGAGCAGGGCCTCGCCCTCCGGTGAGCTCAGGGCGATGCACACGACACCCTGGCCGTGACTGCGCGACGGCCAGACGCGGACGTCGCCGGTGCCGGTAGGGCGGTGAAGTCCCTCGGCGAGGAGGTCGCGGGCGAACACCCACTCGACGGTCTCCTCGGCTCCGGTGTGGAAGGTGGCGTGCACGGCGTAGGGGTCGGCCGTGTCGTACCGCAGGCCTGCGGGGACAGGCAGGGAGGACTCGCTCGACACAACGAGGCGCAGGTGCAGCTCGCAGCTGACCGTGGTGTTCATAAGCGCCAGGGCCTTTCGCTCAGTGTGCGCTCGGGGATTCGCACGTCGGCGAAATCGACATGCCACCTACGGTGCCGTTGTAAACCCCTCTGAGTGTTTTGCGTGCCTTTACGTAACTCTTCCGGCCGAGAGATCGTTCGCGTCGTGCGTCCATTCCGGTGACTGGTTTCGCTCGGGTAGTGTTTGGCCGTATGAATACGGGGAGTAACGAGCCGGGCGAGGTGGCCGTGGCGTCGGACGAGACGGGGATGGACGAGGTGCACAGCGAGCAAGAGCGGGGGCTTGGCTCGCGGGCACCGGAATTCATCAAAGCGCGCCGAGCGCTGCACGTGAGCTGGCAGGTCGGGGTTTTCATCATCGGGCTCGCGGTCGTGGTGGCCGGCATCATCATGCTGCCCCTGCCGGGGCCGGGTTGGGTCGTGATCTTCGGTGGCATGGCGATCTGGGCGACCGAGTTCGTGTGGGCGCAGCTGGTGCTCCGCTGGACCAAGCGGAAGGTCACCGAGGCGGCGCAGCGTGCCCTCGACCCCAAGGTGCGGCGCCGGAACATCATCCTGACGACCATCGGGCTGGTGGTCGTGGGCGTACTGGTCGGTATCTACTTGTGGAAGTTCGGCATAGTCATGCCGTGGAAGATCAAGGACCAGTGAGTCGCGTGGGGGTGCCGGGGTCGGTCTTGCGCTGGTCACAGGCACCCCCTGACATGGGGTAATGTTCTTCCTGCGTCCGGGCGATTAGCTCAGTGGGAGAGCGCTTCGTTCACACCGAAGAGGTCACTGGT
>NZ_JBSHKH010000295.1:0-1280 GCF_053643595.1 Streptomyces sp. NPDC055506
ATGTGCCGGGTGTCGTGGTGGGATCGCTGCGTCGTGACGAGGGTGGTATGGAGCGGTTCGCCACCTCGGTGGCGCAGGCCTACGTCCATGGTGCCGACGTCGACTGGACGGCGCTGCTGCCCGGCGGGCAGCGGGTGGAGCTGCCCACCTACGCCTTCCAACGGCGGCGGTACTGGCTCGAGGATGCGCGTTCGGCCGGCAGCGACCCCGATGCCCTCGGCCTCGACGCGGCACGCCACCCGGTGCTCGGGGCGGCGGTGGAACTGGCCGAGGACCAGGGTGTCGTACTGACCGGACGGCTTTCCGCAAGCACGCATCCCTGGTTGCTCGACCACGTGGTGGACGGCGTGGTGCTGCTGCCGGGCACGGCGTGGGTGGAACTCGCCGTCCGGGCCGGAGACGAGGTCGGATGCGGCCTGGTCGAGGAACTGACGCTCGAAGCACCACTGACGATCCCCGAAAACGGAACGGTCGCCGTGCAGGTGCGGGTGGGCGCGGAGGACCCGTCCGGCCGGCGCTCGCTGAGCGTGCACTCCCGGCCGGCCGGCGCCCGGGAATGGACCCGGTATGCCAGCGGCCTGCTCGCCCCCGAGCCCGCGGGCGAGTCGTTCGACCTCATGGTGTGGCCCCCGGCCGGTGCGCAGCCGTTGGCCCTGGACGGTTTCTACGAGGATCTGGCCGCGTCGGGCTACGGCTACGGGCCGGTGTTCCGGGGGCTGCGGGCCGCGTGGCGGCGCGGGGAGGACGTCTTCGCCGAGGTCGGCCTGCCCGAGGACCAGGCCGACGGCGCGGCAGGATTCGGTATCCATCCCGCGCTGCTGGACGCGGCCCTGCACGCGGGTCTGGCGTCCGACCGCGGCGATGTCCGGGTGCGGTTGCCGTTCACCTGGAACGGCGTGACGCTGTTCGCCCAGGGTGCGACGAACCTCCGCGTTCACCTGTCCCCGGCCGGCCCGGACACGGTGTCCGTGCGCCTCGCCGACACCGAGGGCCGGCCGGTGGCCCTCGTGGATGCCCTGCTCACCCGAACGGTCGCCCCCGGGCAGCTGCGGCAGGCGACCAGTGCCGACCAGGAGTCTCTGTTCGCGATTTCGTGGACGCCAGTGTCAGCTGGTGAGCCGGGGGGCGCATCGGCCGCTTCCGGTTCTTCGGCTTCTTCGGATTCCCCGGTCTCTTCGATTTCGTCGGAGCGGTGGGTGGTTCTTGGGGAGGGTGGTCTGGATGTCGGGCCTGTTCCGGAATTTGTGGTGCTGCCGTGTGTGTCGGTGGAGTCCGGTGGG
>NZ_JBSHKH010000296.1:0-1137 GCF_053643595.1 Streptomyces sp. NPDC055506
GGGACGAATGCGCATGTGATCGTGGAGGAGGCCCCGCAGGCGGAGGCGCAGGCGGAGGCGGGTGGCCGGGAGGTTCCTGTTCCGGGTGTGGTGGTGCCGTGGGTGGTGTCGGGGCGTAGTGCTGGGGCTTTGGCGGCGCAGGCGGGGCGGCTGGCGGAGTATGCGGAGAGCCGGCCGGAGTTGGATGTGGTGGATGTGGGGTGGTCGCTGGCGTCGGCGCGGTCGGTGCTGGAGCACCGGGCGGTGGTGCTCGGTGCGGGTGGGGACCGGGGCGAGTTGCTGGCGGGGTTGCGGGCGTTGGCTGCGGGCACGCCGTCGGCGTCGGTGGTTTCCGGTGTTTCCGGCGTGGCGCAGGCGCAGGCGCGGGCGGTGTTCGTCTTTCCCGGTCAGGGCTCGCAGTGGCGGGGCATGGCGGTGGGTTTGCTGGACTCCTCGCCGGTGTTCGCCCGGTCGATCGAGGAGTGTGAGCGGGCGCTTGCGCCGTTTGTGGACTGGTCGTTGAGTGAGGTCCTGCGGGGCGGTGGTGCGGTGGCCGAGCGGTGGGAGCAGGTGGATGTGCTGCAGCCGGTGTTGTTCGCGGTGATGGTGTCGCTGGCCGGGGTGTGGCGTTCGATGGGGGTGGAGCCCGCGGCGGTGCTGGGGCATTCGCAGGGTGAGATTGCGGCGGCGTGTGTGGCGGGGGGTTTGTCGCTCGGGGATGCGGCCCGGGTGGTGGCGTTGCGGAGCCGGGCGTTGCGGAGGCTGTCGGGGTTGGGTGGCATGGTCTCGGTGGTGGCCGGCCGGGCGTGGGTGGAGCAGGTGGTGGAGCGCTGGCCGGACCGGGTGGGTGTGGCGGCGGTCAACGGGCCTGGGTCGACGGTGGTCAGCGGTGATGTGCCCGCGTTGGAGGAGTTGCTCGCTTTGTGTGAGGCGGAGGGTGTGCGGGCGCGGCGGGTGCCGGTGGACTACGCCTCGCATTCGGCGCATGTGGAGCAGATCCGCGAGGAACTGCTGCGAGAGCTTGCGGTGGTGGAGCCGGTGGTGTCGCGGGTGCCGTTGTGTTCCACGGTCACCGGCGACTGGCTGTCGACCGAGGGTCTGGATGCCGAGTACTGGGTGCGTAATCTGCGGCAGCCGGTGGAGTTCGAGACGGCGACG
>NZ_JBSHKH010000297.1:0-1052 GCF_053643595.1 Streptomyces sp. NPDC055506
CCGTTCCTTGAGAACTCAACAGCGTGCCAAAAGTCAACGCCAGATATGTTGATACCCCGTCTCCAGCATTCGCTGGGACGAGGTTCCTTTGAAAAAACACAGCGAGGACGCTGTGAACGGTCGGGCCTATTCCGCCTGACTGTTCCGCTCTCGTGTGTGTCGACCGGATTACCGGTACACATTCACGGAGAGTTTGATCCTGGCTCAGGACGAACGCTGGCGGCGTGCTTAACACATGCAAGTCGAACGATGAAGCCCTTCGGGGTGGATTAGTGGCGAACGGGTGAGTAACACGTGGGCAATCTGCCCTTCACTCTGGGACAAGCCCTGGAAACGGGGTCTAATACCGGATAACACTTCCACTCTCCTGAGTGGAGGTTAAAAGCTCCGGCGGTGAAGGATGAGCCCGCGGCCTATCAGCTTGTTGGTGAGGTAATGGCTCACCAAGGCGACGACGGGTAGCCGGCCTGAGAGGGCGACCGGCCACACTGGGACTGAGACACGGCCCAGACTCCTACGGGAGGCAGCAGTGGGGAATATTGCACAATGGGCGAAAGCCTGATGCAGCGACGCCGCGTGAGGGATGACGGCCTTCGGGTTGTAAACCTCTTTCAGCAGGGAAGAAGCGAAAGTGACGGTACCTGCAGAAGAAGCGCCGGCTAACTACGTGCCAGCAGCCGCGGTAATACGTAGGGCGCGAGCGTTGTCCGGAATTATTGGGCGTAAAGAGCTCGTAGGCGGCTTGTCACGTCGGTTGTGAAAGCCCGGGGCTTAACCCCGGGTCTGCAGTCGATACGGGCAGGCTAGAGTTCGGTAGGGGAGATCGGAATTCCTGGTGTAGCGGTGAAATGCGCAGATATCAGGAGGAACACCGGTGGCGAAGGCGGATCTCTGGGCCGATACTGACGCTGAGGAGCGAAAGCGTGGGGAGCGAACAGGATTAGATACCCTGGTAGTCCACGCCGTAAACGGTGGGCACTAGGTGTGGGCAACATTCCACGTTGTCCGTGCCGCAGCTAACGCATTAAGTGCCCCGCCTGGGGAGTACGGCC